>CAZTYU010000005.1:6095-57641 GCA_964617535.1 uncultured Bdellovibrionales bacterium
CTTCGAGGAGGCGGCGGACGATCACGTCTTCGATCACATCGCTGATATAGCGGTTAATCGAGCGCGCGCCAAATTCGCGCTCATAACCGTGGGCCACGACCGCACGGATCGCCTCGGGCGTGAAATTGAGTTTCACTTTCTTTTCCTTGTAGAGCTTGTCAGCGAAGCCCTGAAGCTTCAGCCCCGTGACCTGCTCCATCTCCTCGGGTGTGAGTGAATTGAAGAGGATGACGCCATCGAAACGGTTGAGGAATTCCGGTCGGAACGTCCCCTGCTGGATGATCGAGTTGATGAGATCCTCCTCAATCTCGGCCATCGGGCGACCGGCGTTCGTCGCTTCGTGGATGATACTCGCGCCAGCGTTCGAGGTGGCGATGACGATACAGTTCCGGAAATTCACCTTGTGACCAAAGCCGTCGGTCACGTAGCCCTCGTCGAGGATCTGGAGGAACAGGTCAAGCGCGCGCGGATAGGCCTTCTCGAGTTCGTCGAGGAGGAGGATAGAGTACGGATGCTCTTTGACGAGCGTCGTCATGCGGCCCTGGACATTCATCTCGGCGGAACCGATGAGCTCGTCAATCGACTGCGGTGTCTGGAATTCGCTCATATCGAGCCGGATCATGCGATCTTCGTTCCCGAAATAGACATGGGCGAGCGCTTTGGCGGTCTCGGTCTTTCCGACACCGGTCGGCCCCAGAAACAGGAATGAGCCGATCGGCTTCTTGTCATTGCCGAGACCGGCGCGGGCCTTGCGGAACGCTTCCGCCATCTGCTTGATCGCCTCGGCTTGGCCGATGACACGCTCGTGGAGGAGAGATTCGAGATTGAGAAGCTTCTGTTTTTCCTCTTCGCTCGCCTCGCCCATCGGAATGCCGGACTTCTCCTCGAGAAAATCCTCGACGACCGTGCGTTCGATCATCGGGAGGTCAGGATGCTTCTCCCAATAGATGAGCACCTCTTGGGCGAGGTCGATCGCGCGCTCTGGAAACGGCAATTCCCAATTGTAGCGCTCTGCGCCATCGACGATCGCGTTGAGCGCTTGGATGGTGAAGACCGGTCGGCTGCGCTCCATCCGCTTGAAGGTATCGATGAGGATGCGGATTGTGTCTTCTTTCGATGGCTCGGGCACGGTGATCGCCTCGAAGTATTTGAGCGCCGGGATCTGGCGCTGCCCGAGGGTATGGTAGGCTTCGCCCGTCATGAGTCCGATGATCCGGCAGGTCGGCAGCGACAGATAGTCGTTCAAGATATCGCCGACAGCCATGTCGCTCTCGGGATCGAGAAAACGCTCGATGCCCTCGATGGCCATAACGACGTTGCCGGCATAGACCGCTTCATCGAGGAGTGTGCGCAGCTGACTTTTGGGATCAATCCCCTGAGTCCGGGCGTCCGAAATCGCCTGCCCCATGTCAAAAATAACGAGCCGCGCTTCATCGATGATTTTGTCTGTGAAACGGTTCTCGCGGATGCGACGGGCAAATGCATGGACAATGGAACGTTTGCCGATGCCTGGATCGCCGACGAGAAGCGCCGAATTGTCTGTCGGACGAGAGAGGGTCAGCGTGAGCATCTCCATCACTTTTTCCCGGCCGATCGACTCCTGGCCCATGTAATTGCTGAAATCGTGCTCCGAAAGATCGCTCACATAATGATCGAGATGCGTCGTATAGGCATAGGCCCAGTATTTGCCGATCCGGGTCGCGCGACAGAGATGATCCCACTCCCAGAAGCGGCTCTCGCGCTCCAGCTCGAGGAAATGTTCGCCTTCGATCTGCCAAGCAGCGTCAAAATGCTCGGGTGAAATCCGGTTTGCCGTGAGAAACGCTTCGCGCTTTTCCGGCACAGCGATCGTTTCAGCATCCACTTCTTTTGGTGAAAGGCCGAGCCTAAGGAGCGCGCGATCCCGCCACGGCGCATGCTCGGGCTCACGCGAGTAATCGGCAGTGCCGCGCAGGTACCGATGCCAGGCGAGCACCGCAATGAGCGTCGCGACTACCGCGCCGACGAACGACAAGATGCCGACCAGTGTGCCGAACAGCGCGCCGACGACAAAACTGCCGCCGATAAGGAGAAGCGGCGCGATAGCGGCAAACGACGAAAGCAGGACGACAGCGACCCCCATGAGGATGATCGCGAGAAAGCCTCCGGCGAGCACTACCGACCGGACGATGGCGCCGAGAAAACGGGTGATGAGGTTGTTCAGGAGCGACTGGGCGAATAGCACCGGATGGAATCCGCGCCAGGTATGAAAACTGATATCACGCTTCCACGGTGAGATAAGCGTGCGCGTGAGTCCTGCTACATTGAAACGATGCAGGACATAGCGGACATAGTTCATCGCCACCTTGGCAATGGTGAGAATGCCGATCGAGTAGTACCAAAGGAAAAAATTCATGCGAGGCGCATTTCGTGTTTCTTTTTCTTTATCTCCATTGTACCGGTTCGCTGGGCTTTCGTAAATTGAAGTGAGCGCTGTTTTTGCGTATACTAGAGCCACTATATGAAGCCCGTATCCCGACTCTTTGAGACCCCTTGGCTGACCGCTGCCTCTGGGTTCGTCCTCGCTGTGCTCCTCGCGCTCACGCTCGCGCTCTTTGGCTGGTTTTTCCCGATCCTGACACTCCTCGCAGGACTCTTTCTTTTTGGCGGATTAGTTCTCGCCATCGGTGGCCTCGTGCGCGCCGGTGACCGAACGCGGCTCGCTGTCATCGGAACACTCGGCCTTCTTGCAGCAGTGATCGCTTGGCAGACCGAACCGACCGTCTTCACCGGACGCGATCAAGGATCCATCGCGCTTGCCGCTATCGAACTCGCCCAGAACCATGAGCTCGCATTCCGAACGGCCGCTTCTGACGCTTTCTTTGCGATTTACGGACCCGGCCGCGCCCTGAACTTTCCCGGTTTTGCGTATACCGAAACAGGAGCGCTCATCACCCAGTTCCCGCTCGGCTATATCAGTTATCTCGGACTCTTCGCCAGCTGGTTCGGCACCGCTGGCCTCATGATCGCAAACGGCATACTCTTCACCCTCTCTGGCTGGACATTCTTCGAGCTCGCACTCCTCTTTGTCACCCGGCGAAATGCGCTCTTTGGCACCGCGCTCTTTGCGACGTCTTTCCTTCCGATCTGGCTCGCCCAGATAACGCTCACCGAAAACCTCGCGCTCCTCATCTTCCTCGCGATGAGCTACGCACTGGTCCGATTCGACCGGGATGAGGACTCGCGTTTCCTCCCACTCCTCATTCTCCTCGGATTCCTATTCGCCATGACGCGGATCGAGGGCTTCGTCATCGCCCCCCTCGCGCTGCTCTATATTCTGTATCGTCCGGCGCTCCGCACACGGCTCCTCGCCCTCCCGAAGCTCTGGGCGATCGGTACGCTGCTCTTTCTCGGTTTTCTCCTCCTCCGCGATCTCTTCATGAATCTGCCGTTCTACACGATGATCGGCAAGGCAGCATTGAAATACTGGCACGAGGTGAGCTCCGCGACTGGCAATGCGTCCGACGAGCCGAGTCTCGGGACAGTCCTTGTTTCCTACGGACTTTTCGCTGTTTTCCTCGGCGGCATCGCCAGCCTTGCTTTCGGCATCATGAAACGCCGCTTCGCCCTCCTCATCCCGGTCCTGCTCGCGCTCCCGACATTCATCTACCTTGTGAACGGCCATATCTCCGATGATCACCCATGGCTTCTCCGGCGGTATGCGTTCACACTGCTGCCGCTTCTCCTCCTCGCAACGGTCGTACTCTGGCAGTCCATAGAGGAAACCCTTCGCACCGAGCGGCAGCGTCTTTTCAGTTTCTTTGCTTTCGGACTCCTTTTCATCATCCAGATCACTCCGAGCATCACCGCGCTCAGGACGATCGAGTATGACACGCTGCACAAACAGGCGAGCGGATTCGCCGCCCGTTTTGATAGTCGCGACCTCATTCTCATCGACCGGAGTGTGACGGGCGATCCCTTCGCGATGATCGCCGGACCGCTCATGAGTCTCGATGGGAAAAACGCCGTCTATTTCTTCAATCCCGAAGACTACGCCCGGCTCGACCGCTCCCCGTTCGACCATGTCTATCTCCTGGCGACCGAAGACAGTCTCGGCCGGTATGCGGACGCCCTCGGGAACGACCTCCTCCCTGTCGAAGTCGTATCTTTCTCGCATCCGACCCTCGCCGCGGCCGCGCCCTACCGCTTCCCGATCGCTTCGGATGTGACGAGCGACGCCATTCTCTTTGAGATAACCAGATAGTCTATGCAGCCGCCCTTCGCTCCTATCCCGAGCCACCTCAATCCCCTCTACCGGAAGCTCCGCATCACGCTCTGGATCGTCCTTGCGCTTGCCGGCACAGCTATCACGTACCGCTTCCTCTTTCCGACGATTCTGACAAGCTTTGACTTCCGGAATCCAAAATCGAGCCGGAACCAGATCTTCGACCCGCGCTCCGAAACCGGTACGCTACGGACAAATGGAAAGCTCGAAACCGGCGGGACGCTCATTGCCAATACGAGTCCCCTCGGAGACTTCTCCCGTCTTTCCATCGGCATCGATCTCGAGAAACGATCTGAATCGCCGAGCCGCATCGCCGTTAGCGTTAGAAAAAATTACCGCGCATTCCTCTACCCCGTGGGTGAGGCCATCGCCGATTTTCCTGCCGCCGAGCTCTACCGCGCAAACAGTATCCCGTACCTCCTTCGGGATGGTCGTCTCCATCCTTTCGTGAGCGAAGCCGCGCTGCTCTCACGCTACCCGGCCGACATGGTGCGCGAAGTCTCGGACGAATTCCTCGCCCGCTATCCAATTAGTACCGATTTCGTCGGTTTCCGCGTCGGCAGCCTCATCTCTTTTGCGGACGGCGTTTACATCGTGACGAGCGAGACCGAAATCCGGCCGATCGGCAGCGCTGAAATCTTCCTCGCACTAGGATTCGACTTCGCCGATGTTGTTCCGGTCAGCGAGGAAGACCTGGGGATCTACAAGCGCGGCCGCATCTTCCTCATGGGTGTGCCGCATCCGGATGGTACTCTTTTCGAAGACCGCGAGAGTCGCCAACTCTACCTCGTCGATAACGGCTTCCGCCGGCCGGTTGCCCCGGGCCGATACCACGATTTCCTCCGCGAAAGAATACACCCGATCCTCGCCACAGGTAGCGACGATCAGCAGCTGGCTGAATGTGACGCGATGGCTGGACTTCTGCCCCGCGCGCTCGGTTGCGACATCGATCTCGAAGGTCTTGCTGGATCGATCGGGCCCGACTATGAAGTCCGTCTCTCGATGAACGACGTTGATATCGATATCGCCAGCTTGTCGCTCGCCTTTAGTACCCGCCTTGATATCGCCAATGCGGAAACGCTCGCTGCTAAAGTAAAGGCGCGTATCCTTGCTCGCTTCGGACTGGTCACCTCACGCTAATGCCTATGCATCCGAAAATCGAAACAATCATCACTCGAGAAAAAGAAAACGGCCGGCTTGCGGTCGCTGCGAACCTGCTTTTCGATATCGTCTTTGCGGGCTGGATCGCATTTGCCGGACTGTACGCTCTCGAAGTCCTGCTCCCGACATTCGTCATGGCCCGGCTCTCACTCGTGAAATTCGCGCTTCTCCTTCTTATTTTGACGAGCCTCCTCGTCTGGCTTGGCAAGACGCTCGAGATAAAAACAGCTGCTACCGCTAACAGAAAACTCTCTCGCCCATTCCTCATCTCGCTCACGCTTATCAGCGCCGGTATCATCGCGCTCGCCCACTATCGCTTTCCCTGGTGGAGCATCCCCGTGGCGGTCCTGGGCTACGGGCTCGTCCTCCGGCTTTTCATGCGAGACAAATAGTCACTGCGCTACCGGAGGATAATCTCGAGCGTTTCTCGTGCTGTCTTATCCCAAGAGAATCGCTTGAGTTCTACCGTTGACCGATCAATACAGGTCTGACGCAGCGTTTCGTCGAGCCAGAGCGCTTTGAGTTTTTCAGCAATCGAATCCCGATCCAAAGCATCGACATAGACCGCTCCTTCGCCCGCCACTTCGCGGAGACTCGAATTGTCCGCTGTCAGGACAGGTACGCCCGAAGCGAACGCCTCCAGAATCGGCAGCCCGAAACCCTCGTAGAGCGATGGGAAAGCAAACAGCCGCGCACCCTGGTAGAGCGCGCGAAGATCGGCGAAGCTCACCCTCCCCGTCAGAACGATGTCATTTTTGTACCGGCTCGCTTCCCGAGCCGCGAGGATTCCATCTGAAAGCCAGGCTGGCTCGCCGGCGAGTACGAGGCGCATCTCAGGAATCACTTCCTTTACCGCATTGAATGCTTCGATAAGACGAACGAGGTTTTTGCGCGGTTGAAGGGCTCCGACATAGAGAGCGTAGCTTCCTCTCTGGAGCGCATGACGCCGGAGCGTTTCATCAATCTCCTCGTGAGAGAGCCTCGCGCCGAAAAAATCTGCATCGAAACCATGGTGCACGACATGAACCTGCTTTTCGTCGAGCGACGGGAAAAACTCGAGGAGATCATGCTTCGTCGATTCCGATACTGCGATAAGCCGGTCAGCCTGCCGAACGGCCGTTTCGAGCATGAAATTCAGTTTCCAGAGATGGCTCTTCGGAAAAGTCTCCGGAAAACGCCGGAATGCGAGGTCATGGATCGTTGCGGTCACGATCATGCCACGCGGTAAAACGACTGGTGCCGCCTGAATCGGCAGAAAAAGCCGGTCGGGATGGCTGCGGAGCATCTCCCACGCGAACCGGGTCTGCATCCAGGCATAGGGAAACGGCAACGATACCTCGCTGTAATTTGCGAGTTTCGGCGGCGCGAGAGCCGGATTGAAATTCCCCTTGTGGTAGAGAAGGAAATCCGTCGCGGGCGAAAGCGCGCCAAAGCGCTTCAAAAGCTCGGCGACATAGACCCTCGTCCCGTCTATGCGGGCATGATCGAGATCGCTCGCTTGGATGGCGAGTTTCATACGGAGGTTGCCCGCTCGCGCCGGACTTGCATGAGCTCGACCGGCTCGGCAAAGAACATTTTCTCCTCTTTGACGGAAAAACGCTCGACCGACGCACCCGCGGAACGAAAATGCGCGATCACTTCTTGGATGCGATCTTCGGGCGCGCTCGCTCCACCGGTCACCCCGACGATTGATACGCTATCAAACCACTCCTCTCGAAGATCGGAAATGTCGTCGACCAGGTATGCGCGCGCACCGGCACGCTCCGCCGTCTCGCGCAAACGATTCGAGTTCGATGACGTGAGCGATCCGACGACGATGACGACCGGCACCGTAGCCGCGAGCGCCTTCACTGCTTCCTGACGATTGGTCGTCGCGTAGCAGATGTCTTCGAGCGGCGGCGCCGTGATATTCGGATATTTCTCCTTCAGGGCGAGAATCGTCTCACGGGTCTCATCGATCGAGAGCGTCGTCTGCGTTAGGTAGACCATTTTTTCTGACGCCGGAAAGTCGAGCGCCGCCACATCGGCCGCCGTCTCGACGAGCGGGATATCCGCGCCTGGCACCTCGCCGAGGACACCGACGCCTTCGATATGGCCAGGGTGACCGATGTAGATGATTGCATAGCCCTCCTTGATGAAGCGCAGCACCTCGAGGTGTACCTTGGTAACGAGCGGACAAGTCGCATCGATAAGACGAAGCTTGCGACGCGCCGCCTCCTCATAGTGGCTCTTTGGTGATCCATGGGCCGAAAAGACTACGACCGATCCCTCAGGAACGTCGCGCAGTTCCTCGACGGTGATCGCGCCCTTTTTCGTGATCCCATCGACGACGTGCTTATTGTGGACTATTTCGTGCTTCACATAGACCGGCGCCCCGAAAAGCTCGAGCGTGTCTTCGACCGCCTTCACGGCCCGCGCCACACCGGCGCAGAAACCATGCGGCTCGGCGATGAGGACTTTTTGGATCGCCATAGTCTAGTCCTTGATGAGCGTGCCGACGAATTTCTTGCCGGCGATGTACCGCGTGACATTGCCGAGATCGCCACCATTCATGATCGCGACTTCCATCGATTCCTTTTCTGCCATCGCGCTCGCGATCGGATCGAATGGAACATTCATTCCTGGATTCCACTTGTTCCCGATGATCCTGCGGAATTTCTTCCATGTCAGGGAATCAAACGGTTCTGCATCGCTATGGGTATGCGGATCCTTGTCGTACACGCGTTCGATATTGGAGAGGTTGATGATGCGCTTCACGCCGAGATACTTGCCGAGCACCACCGCATCGAAATCAGTCGAGAATCCGGGACGCCAACCGGCCGCAACGAGAATCGGTTCCGGTGCCGAATAGAAATCTTCGAGATCATGCGGATTGGTATTGATCCTCGGGTGCGCGTACTCGCGAAAGATGGTCCGGACGAGATGCGCGTTCATGCGCGTCGCATGGATACCGAGCCAGTCGCGATCCTCATCATTGATTTTTGTCACGACGGCCGCCGACTCGATGTACTTCCGCGCCGTGCGACCGCCGCCCGTCACGAGGATAAACCGGTACCCCTTCCGGATATGGCTCACGATGAACTTCTTGAAATTCGAGACGAACACATCATCGATCGACTCCGGCACGAGAAGCGAACCACCGAGCGAGATGATGATCCGTTCCTTGGCGGCAGCTTTCTTATTGGTTTTCTTTGATGTCGGCATAGCGAGTTTTGATAGCAGCACTCAGTTGATTAAATGGGACCGATTCGGCCGCCTCTTCTGTCCGGCCCTTGAGCTCGGCGGTACCGCTCTCAAGCGTTCGCTTGCCGATGACGATCCGATACGGGATGCCGAGGAGATCGGATTCGGCGAACTTTTCCCCGGCGCTCGCATCACGATCGTCGTAGAGTACTTCGATACCGTCCGCCATGAGCGCTGCGTAGATCTCGCCAGCCTTTTCATCTGCACCAAGCGAGAGGAGATGGACCTGGAATGGAGCGACAGCTTTCGGCCAGACGAGCCCGCGTTCATCGGCGAGCACCTCGACGATCGTCCCGAGGAGGCGGGTCGGACCGATGCCGTAGCAACCCATCACAACCGGACGCATTTCGCCCGCCTCGTCCTTGTACGTAAGACCGAGCGGTTCGGAAAATTTGGTTCCGAGATGAAAGATGTTACCGACTTCAATCGATTTCTTTTCCACGAGATCGCTGCGCTCCACGCCGAGCTCGACGAGCGTCTCGTCGTTCAGGACTTCTTGATTGAGGGCGATCCCCTTTCGCTCATCGACATAGAGGATGTCCTCGCCCGCATCAGAAACGGTCTGAAACTCCTCGGAGAAGCGAGCAAAGATACTGCCTGAAGCGAATGCCGCATACGTCCTGTCCCCGATACCCAGCCGACGGAATATCCGGATGTACGCCTCGCGAACGGCAGCGTAGGATTTCTGATGCTCCTCGTCATTTCGATCGAATGTATACAGGTCCTTCATGAGGAACTCCTTGCCGCGCATGACTCCGCTCTTGGCCCGGAGCTCATTCCGAAACTTCGTCTGGAACTGGTACACGGATTTCGGCAAGTCGCGATAGGATGCGATGTGGTTCTTCATCATGTTCGTCACCGGCTCCTCGTGCGTGATCCCGAGCCCGGTCTCGCCGCCCGATTTGAACTCTGTCTTGAACCAGTTATCGACTTTCGCATCATCCCAACGGTCAGTTTTCTGCCAAAGCTGCTTGTCCTGAAGCGCAGGCATGAGGATCTCGTTCCCGCCGATCGCGTTCATCTCTTCGCGGATGATGCCGATGATCTTGTCGAGCGTCCGAAGCCCGAGCGTCAGATAGCTATAGACGCCGGCCAGCTCCTTATGGACATAGCCAGCACGGATGAGGAGCGAGGCATTCTTGCTGACCTCGTCGGAGGGCGCGGTCTTGGATGTCTTCGTAAAGAGAGTCGATTGGCGCATACGGGCAAGCGTGATTATTTCCTGTATTGTAGGCGATTTTCCATCCCCATGTCAAAGAAAAAAGGCCCTTTCAAGCCTCAAATAAAACCATTTTTTCAAAACCCCTAGCGGCCCAAGGAAATCTCGAGCAGGTTCCCCGCCCGCTCGATGGAAAGCGTAATCCGATCCGAAACCGGAACTTCGTAGAGCGCAACTGAAAGCGGCCACTCCAAATTGATTTCGCGGCCATTTACCGCTGTCACGATATCGCCATAGCGGAGACCAGCCTTTTCAGCGAGCGATCCCGAGATAACCGCGAGACCCGAACGCTCCGACGGGGTAAAGATCATCGCGCCGCGATCGCGCGAGAGACCGAATGTCAGTGCTGTTTCGCGCGAGAGTGAAACATAGTACGCACCGATACCGACATAAGACGCTGCCTGACCATTGATCACTCGCTGGAGCGAGAGGCGGAGCGCATTAGCCGGCAGGATAAATGCCTGTTCTTCTCCGTCAAACGTTATCGTGCCGATGAGGCCGATGAGATCTCCGTTCATCGCGACGGCGGCACCGCCGTTCCAGCCAGTGCCGATCTTCCGATCGGGCAAAAATACCCCCTCCCATTCGTCAGTCGACGCAACAGTCTTGCCTGACAGATTGAAGGAACGGCTGCGTTCCCCGATATACCCGCTCACGAGCCTGGATTCCTCCGGATCTCCCGTGCTTGCGAGGGCGATGAAGCGCCGGCCCTGGCGGATATCGTTCGAATTCGCAAAACTCATGGCTGGCGTATCGGCGCGTTCCGTCCGGAAGTAGGCAACATTTACCACGGCGTCGTACGCTACAAATTCAGCGATCGAGGCATTGCCATCGGAAAAAAATACCGTGAACCTCCGCGTATTCGTCACCGGGGCTTCATTCATATAGGTCGCGACCATGCCGTCATTGGTCACGAGGACGCCAGACCATTCGTTCACGGCACCGCTGGTAAGCCGGGCAGTCCGATCAATTGGTACGGAGACAATGCTGACGACCGCTGTCCGAGGGGCAGCGATGAAGCGCTCGAGCCCCTCTTCCTGAGAAAGTACCACCTGTTCGGTCTTTTGGATGACAGTCGTACTCCCCAGCCCGGCGGTTAGCCACGGCAACTCGGAAACGAGCGGCCATGTCGAAAGTCTCGGGAGTATAAATGCATAGGCAAGCGCGCTAAAAACTCCTGCTCCCAATGCGAGAAGCAAGAAAAGGCTGAGGAGTCGGAAAAAGCGCTTACATGAGGTCAGAAATTCCATAATCGGTCTAGAGGGTTTCTATCACGTTTTCCGATTCTCGGCAACGCGGAAAAGCACTGGACTTTAGGCCCGCATTCGCCACGGCGACGTGATGAGGAGCAGTGCGATCAGAACGAGGAGGATCGCCCCTTCGACCAGCATCCGTCTCTTGGCCACGCTCCCCCGCAAGAGATCGAGCGTCAAACGCCACAAGAGATAGAAGAAGACGAGGAGTGCCGCGCCGATCGTCAGGTAGCCAAACGGCCAGAAATGGACTGCCCAAACAAGCTCGCCCATCACCATCCCGAGTGCCACCGAACCAAGGAGGACTTCGCGCACATCATCCCGTCCTGCCCAATACAGCGTTTGAAACGCGACAATGCCGGTCGCCAAAAAGAAGACCAGCATGAGGAGCGCGAGCGGCACTTCATAGTTGAGGTAGAGTCCGTACGCGGCCGCATACGTGAAGAAGAGACTCGCCAGCGCCGCTGTATTCAGGAGAGCCCGTGCCGTCTCATCGGTCGGGATGAGTTTCAATCGGTAGATGCCAAGGAGCGTCGAATAGAAAAGGATCGTCGCCACCCAGACGAAGATACGCTGTTCGAAAGCGACATCGATGAGCGAAAGCAGTAGCAGCGTACTGAAGGAAACAACGCTCGGAAGAAATGCCGGATACCATTTGTCCGTCAGTCGCCGCGACGCCGCGAGCGAAAGCATCACGAAGACGAGAACAGACAAACTATACCAAGACCAAGCCGGAATGATCGGCTCCCGGATCAGGAACGAAAGCATCCCGAAAAAGACGGCCGAAAACAGGAATACGGTAAAGTGGAAAATCATGCGCGGCGAGATTTCTTAGTGAGCGGCTCAAAGACGAGCTTTCCGTCCTTTTCGGTGATACCGATTTTCGAACCTGCCTGCATCTTACCCGTCACGAGGAGAAGTGCCAAGGGATCGAGGAGCTCGGTCTGGATCGCGCGCCGAAGCGGCCGCGCCCCATAGAGCGGGTCGAATCCCTTCTCACCAAGCCAGCGTTCGGCTTTTTGATCGATCTCGATCGCGATGTGCCGCTCGGCAAGCCGTGTTTTGACCGCCTCAATCTGGAGCTTGACAATCCGGTTGATCACCTCCTGAGAAAGCGGATGGAACACGATCATCTCATCAATCCGGTTCAGGAATTCCGGACGGAATGTCGAACGAAGACTTCCCAGAACTGACTCGCGAACCTCCGCTTCGCCGAGCGCATCTTCTTTCTCGGCGGCACTAAAGCCAAGCTGGGCCGAGCGGCCGAGGAGTTCCGATCCGACATTCGATGTCATGATGATGACCGTATTCTTGAAATTCACGACCCGACCCTTCGCATCTGTCAGCCGGCCGTCATCAAGCACCTGGAGCAAGATGTTGAAAACATCCGGATGTGCCTTCTCGATTTCGTCGAAGAGAACGACCGCATACGGACGGCGACGTACCATCTCAGTCAGCTGGCCGCCTTCTTCATAACCGACATATCCAGGAGGCGAACCGATGAGTTTCGCAACCGAATGCGATTCCATATATTCGCTCATATCGACGCGGAGGAGCGCCTTCTCATCATCAAAGAGAAATTCAGCGAGCGCCTTCGCAAGCTCAGTCTTGCCGACGCCAGTCATCCCGAGGAAGAGAAAAGATCCGATCGGCCGACCTTCCTCAGAGAGGCCAGCGCGAGAGCGGCGGATCGCATTCGCAACCGCATGAATAGCATCGTCTTGGCCGATGACGCGCGCGCTCAATCGAGCCTCCATCTCGGCGAGCTTGGCCGACTCCTGTGCGAGCATCTTGGCAACCGGGACGCCGGTCCAGCGCGAGACAACCGCAGCGATATCCTCTTCCCCGATCTCTTCTTTGAGGAGCATCTCGCCCGCTTGGATGGCACTCAGTTTCGCCTCGGCCTCGCGCACGGCCGTTTCTACTTTCGGTATCTCGCCGTAGCGGATCTCGGCGACCCGATCGAGGTTGCCGGAACGCTCTGCAATCTCCGCCTCTGAGCGGAGCTTTTCCAGCGCTTTCTTGTGATTGCGCGCCGCCATGATGAGGTCGCGCTCAGAACGCCACTGAAGCGAGAGTCGATCGCGCCGCTCGCGTTTTCCAGCGAGATCTTTTTCAATTGCCGCAATCTTTTTCAGCGCATCGCTCCCCTTCTCTTTTTCGAGCGCCCGCTTCTCGATCTCCATCCGGCGGATATCGCGCAGGGTGCCATCGAGCTCGGTCGGGAGCGACTCGATTTCCATCCGGCGAAGCGAAGCTGCCTCGTCGATGAGATCAATCGCCTTGTCAGGGAGGAATCGGTCCGTGATATAGCGCCGCGACAGCTTCACCGCCGCGACCAGTGCCGCATCCGTAATATTCACGCCATGATGAAGCGCGTATTTTTCCTTGATGCCACGGAGAATAGCGATCGCATCCTCCTCGGACGGTTCGGTGACCATAACCGGCTGAAACCTCCGTTCGAGCGCTGCATCCTTCTCGATATATTTCTGGTACTCCTTGAGCGTCGTCGCGCCGATCGTGCGGAGTTTCCCGCGCGCGAGGGCTGGCTTCAGCATGTTCGATGCATCCAGCGCTCCCTCGGTCGCCCCGGCTCCGACGAGCGTATGGAGCTCATCGATAAAGAGGATAAAATGATCAGCTGATCGCTCGATTTCTTTCAGGATCGATTTGAGCCGCTCCTCAAATTCACCACGAAACTTCGCTCCCGCAAGGAGGCTCCCCAGATCCAGCGAGACGATCTCCTTGTCCTTGAGCGACTCCGGCACATCGCCCGAGACGATACGCAGCGCCAGTCCCTCGGCAATCGCCGTCTTGCCGGTGCCAGCTTCACCAATGAGCACCGGATTATTTTTGGTTCGACGCGAGAGCACCTGGATCACGCGGCGGATCTCACCGTCACGTCCGATGACCGGATCGAGTTTCTCTTCTCGGGCCAGCGCCGTAAGATTGACGGCATATTTCTCGAGCGCCTGATAGCTGGCTTCGGGTCGTTCGTTTTCGACGCTCGTCTGGCCGCGCACCTCAGAGAGAACGGCCAGCATCTTGTCCTCCGTCAGACCAGCAGAGAGGAGTATCTGACGCGCTTCGTTATCGGCGAGCGTCAGCGCGATGAAAAGATGTTCGGTCGAAATGAAACGATCGCCCATTTTCTGCATCGTCTTCTCGGCTTGACTGAAAACCTGAGACAAATTTGCCGCAAGATAGACCTGTCCGATTGCTCCTGTTTTCCCTGACGGAAATGCGTCAATCAGTCCAAGCGCCTCACCTTTGAGTTTTTCGATATCTGGAACGATGCGACGCGCGACGACCGGAACGATAGAATCATCCTGTGAAAGGAGCGCGTACAGGAGGTGTGGAGCGCGTAGCTCTGGATTCCCTCGGGAGAGGGCGTTTTCCTGAGCCGCCCGCACCGCCTCCTGACTTTTCTCGGTAAAACGATTGATGTTCATACGCGTATATTTATTATCTGCCGCTACTGTAGCGCATTAGCACTCTACATGCAAGAGTGCTAATTCTGGGTTTTATTCCCACAAAAAAGCAGCCCTTCTGGGGCCGCCATTTGTTCGGTATTTTCCGCCGGACTCAAGGTTGCAGCCGACGTTCTTCGAGCCGAATCGTCACCTCTTTCTCATCGCCTTTATGCGAGATACGAAGTTTCACGGTATCCCCGACCTGGTGTCCGGCAATGAGTACCGAAAGCGGGTGTTTCTCATCCACTTTTTGGCCATCGATCTCGAGGATGATGTCATTCTCCACCAGCCCCGCTTTGTCCGCCGGCGATCCAGGTATCACCGCGAAATCCGTCAGATTTTCACCGCGCTGAATAAGCGCGCCGTAGCTGTACGAGAGGCCGGCCTCCGCGCTGATATCCTCATTGAGAATGACGTAGCGCACACCAATATACGGGACAGCGATGCGGCCGGTCCGCTTCACCTCATCGACCGCACGCTTGATCTGATTGACTGGGATCGCGAAACCGATATTCTCAGCGCCCTGGGCGACAGCGACATTGATACCGATCACTTCGCCGGAAAGATTGAGAAGTGGTCCACCGGAATTCCCCGGATTGATTGCCGCATCAGTCTGGATGATATCGCGAAGCACTTCCTCCTGACCGTACGAGACGCCGGCCGAGAGCTCGCGTTTGAGTCCGGAAATGATGCCGCGCGAAACAGAGTTAGCGAATTCACCCAAGGGATTTCCGATCGCGATCGCCGTCTGGCCGACGCGAACCGCATCCGAATCACCGAGGGGCAGCGCCGGAAAACCGTCTCCGTTCACCTTGATAACGGCGACATCATTGACGGGATCGAGCGCCAGCACGGTGGCCGGCAATTCTTTTCCATCAGTCGTGATCACCGTGTATTCCGCCCGACTATCGGATACAACATGCTTGTTCGTGACAATATAGCCATCCTGACTGACAAAAAATCCCGATCCGTATCCGACGGTCTGCCGCGTCGATTCCCCCGGATCCTGAGATCGGTTAGAGAACGGAAATCCGAAAAAGCTCCGGACCTTCGGCACGTCCTTTGTGATGACGATGCTGACGACTGCAGGCGATGCACGCTCCACGACAGAGACGATTCCCTGGTCTTCAAGCGGCACTGGGGCAGGTTCAGCGACTGTTTTCTGGATGCTCTCCGGGGCATTTCGACTAAAGAGCTTTCCGATAACCGAAACCGAATCGAGACGGGCCATATAGCCTCCGAGGAGTCCAAAGACGAATGAGAGAAGCACCACGAGCGGCCACGGCGCACCCGTGCGTTTCGCTGGCATTTCCTTTCCGCTGATGCGGAGATCCGGGACAACGGTCGGTGGAGTTGGTGTTTCGGGGACGTTCAAATCAGGGTTTTGATTTTGCATACGTTTGGTGTTTACGGTTTAGAAAAGCAGCGTTGGATCGCTCTCCGCATTCTCGCGAAGTTTCTTCTCATAGGCCCGCATTTCCTCCGAGCGGAACTCGATACGCGCTTCATCGCGTCGCCATTCATATTCGTCCGAGATGACGCTCACCGGCAGCGCCCTCATCTGTTCGCTCAGCCAATCAGCAAAGGAAAGCTTCCGTGTGAAAATCTGGCGGATGTAATACTGCCGGACGTCATCCTCGAGCTTGGTGTCCTCGACCAACAGGATATGATATCCGAGCGGGCTTTCGACAATACCGGTCGCGATGCCGAGCTTTGCATTGTCCACCGGGCTGCGGAGTTCTGGCGCGAGATCCTCAAGGTAAAACCAGCCGAGGTCTCCCCCTTGGGCCTTCGTCTCCCCTTCGGAATACTTGCGTGCCACATCGGGAAATGCCTCCTTCGCCTTGAGCGCTTTTTCCGCTGCCTGAATCGCTTCCTTCGCCTTGGTCTGATCGACTTCGGACTCGTACACCTTGAAAAGTTCTGCCTCGTACATCGCCGGACGGACGATCTGCTCCTGAAAATCCAGAATCGTCCAGCCGTAGAGGCGAGCAAGCGTTTCTTCTACCTTGTCCGTTGTGCCAAGTTCCTTCATCTTCACGGTCGTTTCTTCCTCGACCTGGCTGCTCGTGACAGAAATTCCGCGTTCACGCGCCAAGAGTTCAACAGCTTTGTCCTCGAGCATCTTATTAACGAGGTCTTTTTCACGGATCTTCAATCGCTTTTTTCCGTCATCAGTCGTGAAGTCGACACGCATGCCGAGTTCGGCGAAGTCCTGAGATTCATAGAAATGCCGAAGCGCCTCCCGGTTTGCGGAGAGCCCTTCGGTCGTCACCGCAACGCCCTGCCCGATCAGGACCACTGGAAAAGGAAACCGGGTCGTAAAGAGGCGGCTGAATCCGTTCTCTGGAAATTTGTAGACGAGGACGAGGACGCTGATCGCAAGCGCTATGACGAGAATGAAAGCAGCGAGAACGATCTTCGGCCACTGCGGCGTAAACGGTTTGATGGGGAGGTCGACTTCAACCATAGTTTTTATATAGGTCTTTTAACGGTGAGCGGGGCCAAAAAAGCGATTCCACCATTTGCTGTAATTCGGAACTTCCCAAGCAACCTTTTCTGATGCATCCGATGGCGCAGCCGATGCCTCTGCTTCCTCGAATCGGACTTCGCCCTCGATCGCCATCACTTTTTCCTCCTGGCGCCGCAGACCAAGTTTCTCCTTGGCTTCTTCTTCCTTGAAATTCGGCGACGCGAAGTACTGAATTTTCTCTGAAAGCGTCTCGTTCTCCCGAGCAATCCTATCTGCCTCACGGCGGAGAACGTCGATCTCTGCCTGAATCCGGACACTTCGCTCGTACTGGCGATAGCTCGCCCAACCGGCAGCGAGCCCAAGACCGATAATCACGATGAGTCCCAGACGAGCCCATGGAGAGCGCCAGCTCATAGGCTAGTAGAGAAAGAGAGGGGCGATGAGAAACAGCACCATAGAAAGCGCAACCAAGGCCGAAATAACGACCCAGGCGACATAGATCTTCTTGTGCCGCGTTTTGAAGCTCATAGGCTGTTTCCATGGGCCAGTATAGCATAGCGGCTCTCGCCCGTTCAACGCTCTTATTGACAGGTCTCTCTCGACTGATAGAATGCCGCCGACCTCGATTTCCGAGGCTTTTCGCCCTTTGACAACCCAACCCCTTCTAGGAGCAGCCATGAAGACTTACTCAGTAGGCGGACTCACGCTTTCCCTCCCAATCATCCTCGGCGCCGGCGCCTGCAAAGACCCACGTCAGCTCAACAACGAAAACTAGTCCTTATAGTCACGTATTGCAGCGCCATCTAACTCATCCGCTGGCAGTAATTTATAGTGCCTTTCTTCGGCCACTTTGACTTCCTCTTCTTCAACGGTTAACTCAAACAGTGCAATTCTGTTGTCTGACATAAACTGAGCAGATATAGCCTTGCATTTCATTCCAGGAAATGTTTCTTGACACCATTGAATATCCTGAGACGTCTGAACAACAGAAATTTGATCCGCTCCACCTTTCGCCTGAACAGGTATAATGTAGTGGCACCCGTACTTATCAAGACCTACATAAAGTTCATCGATTTCGATTTGTGTCCCAGTACTCACCGTGGTACGCAAATGACTCTGTAGACTATAAGTAGTTAGACCTAAAAACACGTCAAGCAAACGACTATATCGAACAACCGCTAGCAACGCTTGTTCATCATTGAGCGCATAGGCACGGATAATCTCGGGAGTTGCATCAGGAATACCTACAGTAACAAGTTCTGTTCTCGGAAGAATCCTGCTAAGCTTCACTAGCTTAAACTGGTATTTAGCCCTCCCAGCACCAACAATAATCCACTCTTTTCCTTCCGGCTGCGTGCTCAAAATGGACTCCGGGAGTGCACTTCTATACCTGAGTGAATAAACTACATCACCCAGGTTTTTTGGTAAATCAATGCCAAGCTCTTGGGCCGCTGCTGGAATGTCTTCTCTGTCAAATTCGATGACAGAAAGTCCCTCAGTGTATCTGTCAGTAAATATCTTTTCAATAATCCTCCCGTAACGATTGGATGCGGCAGGCGAATCATTTTTAGACATACTTCTTTATCCTAGAGTTAGTAAGTGATCTCTTTGAAACTTTCCTAGGTGTGGGCGTGTGTTTTTCCTTGTCGCTATTTTTCCTATCCCTCTTTCCAATAGGAGAAGTGACACCCAAAAATTCTGAGGCTTGTCGCATATTCATACGCAAGAGCAGATCATCCCCCATTGCCAGGATTTTCTTCGGATGCTGTGGCACTATTTTTGCAGCCTTTAGAATTGCTTTCCCGATAGCTCTCGCCATCGGTGGAGATACCGCGTTCCCTATCTGTCGAGCGCCGTGCCACTTTGTTTCATGGAAACGAAACCAGTCAGGAAATCCGTGAAGCCGCGCCATCTCTCGGACCGTAATACAACGTGGATATTTGTAGTGAATCGGTCGTGGAGATGTAAATGCCCCTCGTGCAGCATCCGTTCCGGCGCGTAGTGTATTAGAGACTCCAAAAGAAGGGAGCTTAAAGAAACGCGATATCGGTTCAACCTTACCCTCCGGCGTTCGCGCAAACCGATCTCGTGATACTTTTGTATGTTCCGCTCGCATGCTTGAAGTTAACAACGAAGCATCCCACTTTCTTTGGTATCCATAATGCCAAGCGTTTTCTGAAAGCACTCGCATTTCTTGCGCATATTCACTAGGCTTTTTCCACGCTATCTTTGGTAATCGTATTTCGTCAGATTCAAGCAATGCTTCGTACATATCAGCATCTGGAAGATCGCCGAGAGCATCTTTGCAAGTTGGTCCCTCAGGAAGCGACTTATCCCCCTTGACCGAACCGGCTTGACGGAAAACAACCTCAGGATATTCCGGTATCCGTAGACCCTTTTTAGCACCAAGAAGAATTAGTCTCTGTCTATTCTGGGGAGCACTATATTCTGCTGCATTAAGAACCTTCCACGGTTTTTGGACAACATAGCCAGAGGTCTCAAACGATGCGATCACTTCCTCCAAAAATGCCTTATGACGGCCCACAGTAAGACCCTTAACGTTCTCAAACACGAAATAGCTTGCATCAAGTTCTTTGACTATACGGACAAATTCTCGCACAAGCGAATTCCTAGGATCATCAAGCGCTCTCTTGCCGATCATCGAGAACCCCTGACAAGGAGCTCCCCCAACTACTAAATCAACTTTCTTATTACCTATATTAGCCTCCCTGCGAATATCTTTTCCAGAAATTTTCGAAACATCCCGGCAAATTACCGCCGCTTCAGGAAAATTATAATGATGGATTACTGCATGGATTGGATCAATTTCCACCGCAGCGGCCACATCAAAACCAGCCTGTTCTAAGCCCAGACTTAGACCACCGGCTCCAGCAAATAAATCAATAGCGATTGGTCGTGACATAGCGATTTCTATTCTACCTCACATTTGGGGTGTTTAGACAGCATTGCTATCCAAAGTGACTTCCTCAATCTTATCGGTGGCCACCTTTATTAAGGGCGCGCGCCGGCTGAAGCCACTCCGCGCCGGCCAGGAAATCCCCTGGAAGTGCCTCCCCCGAAGCTAGATCGTCCCATGTGACGGTTTCCTGCGCCCCTGCTCTATCACGAGCGGCGGGCGCTTTCTTTTTTCCCAGAAATTTTTCAGATAAAAAAAACTCCCGTGCCAGAGATTACTCTGACACGGGCTTCAACTCACTAGACCATCAGTCCGGCGGACGGAGCGCCGGATACAGCTTTTCGGCCAAGGGGCCGACGAGTCCGCGCAGCCGCTCATCGAGGGCAGCGAGCTCGGCCTGAGCAGCTACGAGCCGTTCTTCAACGGCTGCACGCTCAGCGAGGAGCGCTGCGATGCTGTCGGTCGGGATGACCGAAGGCGCTGCCTTGCCACGACGCTTCTTCGGCGGCTCATCGCCGGAACGCGACTTCCGGTTCTTGCGATCGGAAAGACCGGTCTTCGGAAGCGGACGAAGCTCGATGCCGACGAGGCCGCGTTCGCTGACGAAGCTCTCTTCTGCCTGATAGGTGGACGGACCGACTTGGCGGATCCACTTGAGGCCGATGAGCTCCATCGTGCAGCCGGTGGCGTACCAGCGGTCGGTTTTTCCGGCAAAGAGTTCACGGGCGACGGAGACCATGTCCCGTCCCATGAAAACGCCGTTCTCCTTGCCCTGGAGCAGCCGCTCGAGGAGCCGAGCGTGGACCTCGTGGGACGCTGATTGAGCATGGACAGGATCTGGCATGGCAGACCTCCTTGTTGACGTAGTGGGATGGGATCGATCCGATCCGAGTGGGGAAACGAATCGGACTTTGACTTTCCAGCTTTCCCTCGCCCGGCGCGTCGGACGGAGTGCGGGCGATGGCGGGGCCGTCGGCTGCACCGCAACCTGCGGCGCTGGACTCGGCACGTTTGCAGGAACCGGAGCTCGGCGAGTCATCTCCTCCGGAGAAAGCTGCCTAACCCGGCCATGGCCGAGCCGCTGCCATTCGCGACTGATCATGGTCCGACCATCAACCGGCAGAGGACGAACAGCTCGGATATCGTCCCCAGAATCGTCATCGTCCCGGCGCACCCGAGGAGGAGCGGATGGGGCTGCCGGACGAGTCGTCGGCAGTACGGGACGCACTTCGGGTTCGATCACCCCCTGCCAGTGAGTCGCGTTGCCTGCTCTCACGACGGGAGCGAGCTGACGGAGAAACGACGCTCGATCGAAGCCGGGCGGGAGACGGAGAACGCCAGCGACTGTCCCTTGCGGAAACAGTACGGACCGGATCGACACATGGACGATACCTGGCATGAGTTCCGACCCTTCTATCGCTTCTAGACGGTACTGGGAGGGATTCGGAAGCGATCGCGATTCGCCAACGATATCGAGACGCCAGACTCCAGCGATCCCCAAAACCCGCAGCACGGAAAGGAGCATCGCTTGCGCGCGCTCAAGGACGAGCGGTTTCACCGCAACATCTTTTGGGCATCGAACATCTAGTCCGAGGCCGCTTGGCATATCCATGGCCTCTTCCTTTCAGTACGACACGAGGGATCCAGAAGCGTAGGCTTCCGGGACTTAAGGAACATTTCCAGGAGCTTAGCGCACAGAATCAGGCTTGTAAAGAAACGGGTTCTGCTCCGGTCGAAGCGGGACCTATCGACCGACGACTAGAGTTCCGGCGCTCGGACTATGGTCAGCGACTGGGTATCCGGATGTCGGGAAGCGAAGGCCGACACGGTCGCTGCTACTTCGGCTGCGGTGTGGCATTCCATGAGCTCCCTCCGAAGTTCGCGCGCGCCGGGAAATCCGACGATATAGGCCTGGAAATGTTTTTTCAAAAGTTCAAAACTCTTGGTATCGCCCCAAGTCTCTGCAAAGAGCTCGGTGAGAACGAGGATCGCTTCAAGGCGCTCGCGCACGGTCACGCTCGTCTTCGATTCATCGAATAGCCATGGATTTCCGAATACACCGCGACCGATCATGACGCCATCACAACCAGTCTCGGCACATTTTTTCCGTGCCTCAGCAATACTCTTCACATCACCGTTACCGATGATGAGCGTCTCCGGACTCACTGCATCCCGGAGAGCTACAGCGTCCGTCATCCGATCCCAATGCGCCGGGACGAGCGACATTTCTTTCTTGGTTCGGAGATGGAGCGTGACCGCAGCCGGCTTTGTCTCGAACACCTTCGGGAGCCACGCCTCGAGCTCGTCGCGGCTATAGCCGAGCCTCGTCTTTACCGATACCGGCAAAGGCTCGGTCCCGTCGGCACGGACGCCCTCCATCGCGGCGCGGATGACGGCTTGAGCAAGAGCCGGGTCTTTCATGCACGCCGCCCCCGCCCCTTGTTTCATCACATTTTTATCGGGGCAGCCCATATTGATATCAATCCCATCGAAGCCGAGGCTCTTCACGAGCTTCGCCGCCTCGAACATGTTTTCCGGGTGACCGGTGAAAAGCTGCGCGACGATGGGCCGTTCATTGTCGTCGAATCGGAGATCGCGAATGAGCGCCTCACGTCCCTTTGGATGGCACAGTCCGTCCGCCGCGACGAATTCCGTCCACAGCACATCCGGCTTCCGGTAGCGCGTGATGAACTGGCGAAAACTGTAGTCGGTGATATTGGCGAGCGGCGCCAAAACGAAAAACGGCCGCGGCAAGCGGTCCCAAAAACCGAGAAAAGGAGTGTCCAGAGTCTTCATAAAATCCCTCCCACTATAGAGAGCTTTTGAGAAAAAAGAAAGCTGCCAGACCAACGTGTGGTAGCAGCAATTAATTTCAAGGCCAGAGCGGGACAGCTACTCGATCCGCGAAGAACGGATATGGCCTTTGTAGAGGAAGCTCTTCAGCATCCCGAGCTCTCTTGCCGTCGGACGGTATTCGCGGAGACTCGCGAGGAGAGTGAGGACGATACCCTGCCCGAAGAGATCGACCATCTTTTCCATTCGCCGCGGCTCGACTTCCTTCCGAGCGACCGCCCAAGAAAGCACGAGCGCGTTGGCGTCGTGACAGACGTCGATGACGGGAAGCTGACGGAGCGCATGGAGCGCCCGGAGGATGCGCGGCCGGGACAGCGGGGCCCGATTCGCCGGGACAGAGAGGTCGATCGGGTAACCGAAGAATTCCCGGCCCGGCTCATGCTTCATCCACCAGTAAAAGCCGACGCCGATAGAAACATGCGTTTCGTCTTTTTGGCTCGGCAGCACCGCTGGCCGACGAAACCGCTCGCTGGTACGAGCGCCGAGCATCGTCCGTTCCGGAAAAGACGAGCCGCTGTCCTTGAGGTCGCCACGGCCGGCTGGCGATGGCAGCTCGAGTCCGACGAACGGGAAAACGGGAAAGTCACCCGCGCAGTTCGGGACCACGATCTGGCGGACGAGGCGCGCGTGCTCCGGAATGAGCGCCGGATGCGAATACGGGAACGTATGGAGCGTACCCACGGTATATCCTCCTCTTGAAAATGAACAAAGACACCCCCTATGCAAAAGATTCTTTGCAACACCGTTAATTAACACCAGGCTGGAATTTCTGTCCACCCGAGAGAATGCTATTTGACAGTCGGTTGATTTTTCAGTAATATCAGACCTAATTAGTCCGATTTCATTACCCAACCGAATTTCTTTATATGAAGGTATCAAAAAAGGCTTACTACGGGCTTCGGGCCGCGATCGCCCTCGCCCATGCTGATCGGGCGCTGTCGATCCGCATCCTCGCCGAATCCGAACATCTTCCCGAGGACTATCTGGAAAAGATACTCCAAAGTCTCCGCCGCGCCGGGATCGTCGAGGCGACCAAAGGTGTCTCCGGCGGCTACACGCTCGCCCGAAACGCCAGCGACACGAGCGCCTGGGATATCCTCAGCGTTCTGGACGGTCCGATCGAGATGTTTCGTCCACCAGTAAAAGGCGCGCTCCCCTGTTTCCAAGTCAGCCACTGCCAAACGAATCAGGTTTGGCGGACGCTCGAAGACAAGATCGAGGAGACGCTTTCCGGCATCTCGCTCGAACATTTATCCCATAATGCGCGCTAACGTATGCTCCGTCTCGAGAATTTTTCCGTCTCAGTCGAAAAAAAGAGCATCCTTCGCGATTTCACTTTCGATTTTCTCCCCGGCAAGACGTATGCCCTCATGGGACCGAACGGCTCCGGAAAATCAACTCTCGCGAGCGCGATTCTGGGCCATCCGAAATATTCGGTCGCCCGAAATTCGAAGCTCCTCATGAATGGGAAGAGCCTGAAACCGCTTTCGCCTGACGCTCGCGCGCGCCAAGGCGTCTTCTTGTCATTCCAGACGCCGATGGAACTCGCAGGCGTGACCGTATTCGAACTCCTCCGCCTCGCGCTCGAAAAAAAGATCGCGCCCGTCGAACTGCATGCCCTCGTCGGAAAATATGCCCGTGAGCTCCGGATCAAGGATGAACTCCTCAAACGTTCCCTCAATGCCGGGTTCTCCGGCGGTGAAAAGAAGAAATTTGAAGCCCTTCAGGCCGTGCTCCTCGCCCCCAGCTTTGCTATTTTCGATGAGATCGATACCGGAGTGGATGTCGATGCGTTGAAAACGATTGCGACATTCCTCAGGCGGCATCTCCCTAAAGAAACGACGCTCGTGTTCATCACGCATTCCACCCGCCTCTTGAAAGCCATCAAACCGGATACTGTCCTCGTCCTCCGAGATGGGCGGCTCGTGAAAACCGGGAGCGCCGCGCTCGCCAAGAAAATCGAGGAGCGCGGATTCGATTCGATCAAATAATCCCATGGCCCGCTCAAAAAAATCCACCCTTGATCTCGGAGACTATCGCTACGGCTTCTCCATGCCCGAACGTTCCGTCCACAAAACAGACACCGGTCTCGATGCTGCTACCGTCGCCGAGATTTCAGGCGTCAAAGGCGAAGCGAAATGGATGCGGAATTTCCGGCTCGCGAGCTACGAGACGTTCATGGAAAAGCCCATGCCCGATTGGGGCGCCGATCTCTCCGGGATCGACTTTGATCGCATCACCTATTACCTGAAAGCGACAAAGGAACAGTCCGGTTCCTGGGAAGACCTGCCGAAAGAAATCAAGGATACCTACGACAAGATCGGCGTCCCGGAAGCGGAGAAGAATTTCCTTGCCGGCGTTTCGGCCCAGTACGAATCCGAAGTCGTCTATGAAAGCGTTCACAAGGAACTGACCAAGCTCGGAGTCATCTTCTGCGATATGGATACGGCCGTAGAGAAATATCCGGAAATCGTCCGGGAGTACTTCGGCAAACTTATTCCCCCGAACGACAACAAATTCGCCGCCCTCAACTCGGCGGTCTGGAGCGGCGGCTCGTTCGTTTACGTGCCGAAAGGCGTCCGGGTCGATCTCCCACTCCAGGCCTATTTCCGGATCAATGCCGAGTCTTTCGGCCAGTTCGAACGGACGCTCATCATCGCCGAGGAAGGCAGCTCCGTACACTACATCGAGGGGTGCACCGCGCCCATCTACCGCTCGAGCTCGCTCCACTCGGCCGTGGTCGAGATTTTCGTGAAAAAAAATGCGCGCGTCCGCTACACGACCGTCCAGAACTGGTCCAAGAATATCTACAATCTCGTGACGAAACGAGCCCGCGCTGAGGAAAATGCCATCATGGAGTGGATCGATTGCAACATCGGTTCCGGCGTCACGATGAAATACCCGGCCGTGTATCTCGCCGGACGCGGGGCGCGGGGCGAAGTACTCTCGATCGCCTATGCCGGCGAGGGCCAGCACCAGGATGCTGGCGCCAAGATGGTACACCTCGCGCCGGACACGAGTTCGCGAGTCATTTCCAAGTCGATTTCAAAGGATGGCGGCCGTACGTCGTATCGCGGGCTGGTCCACATCGCTAGTGGCGCGACCAATGCCAAAGCGTCGGTCATCTGTGACGCACTGCTCCTCGATGCCGAGTCGCGATCAGATACCTACCCGGCGATGCGCGTGAATGAGGAGACTGCCTCGGTCGAGCACGAAGCAACTGTCGAACGCATCGGCGAAGAAAAGCTTTTTTATCTCACCTCGCGCGGGATTTTGGAAAGTGACGCCGAAGGACTCCTCGTCAACGGCTTCATCGACCCGGTTGTGAAGGAAATACCGCTCGAATACTCCATCGAGCTCAATCGACTCATAAACCTCGAAATGAAAGGCTCCGTCGGCTAACCTCTATGCAGTACCGGGATATCTCAAACGATACGGAATCACTCTATCGGCTCGCCGAAAACGAGAAAGCGGTTTTTTTCATGCTGAATAGAATCGGAAAAATCACGGTCGAACTCGCCGGCCCCGGTGCCGCCGCACACGTTTTCGCTTTTTATACTGGCGAGGACGTAGACGCGAAATCGCTCGATCTCACTCAGAGACACCTCGCTCCCGATACCGTATCCTCGGCGCTCGTAAAAGCCGCCCTCGATAATGACGCTTCGTTCGCCTACGATGGATCGATCAAAATCGATAAAGGTGCCTTCCGGTCCCATGCGAGCCAAGAAAGCCGTACGCTCCTCCTCTCGCCCACAGCCCGCGCTTCGGCCCGGCCGGCGCTCGAAATCCTCGCGCATGACGTTATCTGCCATCATGCAGCGACCACGAGTCCGGTAAATGACGAGGCGCTCTTCTTCGCCCGCTCACGCGGACTTTCGAAAGACGCCGCTAAGAAACTTCTGGTCCGGGGATTTTTCCAAGAAGCGTTCGAGCAGATGGAAGCACTCGGCATCAAGGCCGCTGAGACGAAAAGCCGCATGCTCTCTTTTATCGCCTAGAACGATATGTTGAATCCCGAACACATCCGAAAAGATTTCCCGATCTACGAATCCCAGCCGGATCTCGTCTACCTTGATTCGGCCGCAACTGCCCTCAAACCAAAGGCGGTCATCGATGCGATGAACGGCTACTACTTCGAGTATTCCGCAAACATCGCCCGAGGACTGTACCCGCTGGCCGAAGGCGCAACCACGGCGTTTGAAAAGGCACGAGAAACCGTGGCTCGCTTTGTCTCGGCAGAAGCAAAAGAATCAGTCATCTTTACGGCCAATGCGACCCACGCCATCAATCTGGTCGCGCTCGGGCTCGAAACATCCATAGAACAAAGGGGCAATATCGTCGTGACCGAACTCGAACACCATTCGAACTATCTCCCCTGGAAAGAGCTCGCTCGTCGCAGCGGCGCCGAGCTTCGGGCAGCGCGTTTCACGGACGACGGCGAGATCGACCAAACACATCTCGCTACGCTCATCGACGAAAACACAACCATCTTCGCCTTTTCAGCCGTCTCGAACGTCTTCGGCATCATCAATCCGGTCGCCCAAATCATCCAGTCGGTCCGAACAATCAACTCGGGCGTACTTGTCCTCGTCGATGCCTGCCAAGCTGCTGGACATATTCTGACGAGCCTCCGAGACTGGGATGCAGATTATATCGTCTTTTCCGGCCACAAACTCTTCGGTCCGACCGGTATCGGCGTACTTACGGGAAAACAGAAATCGCTGGAACGTCTCGTCCCGGTGACTGTCGGCGGCGGCACAGTACTCGACGCGTGCAGCACTGTCACCGAATACAAGAAACTCCCTGAGAATCTTGAGGGCGGGACGCCGAATATCGCCGGCGCCATCGGTCTCATGAAAGCGATCGAATACGTAGGGTCGCTCGGGCTCGAATCCATCCACGCTCATGAAACAGCGCTCGCTCAGTATGCGATCCGGCGGCTGACGGAGACGTTTGGCGAGTATATCCATATGCTCGGAACAGACGACGCCGCGCGCCGCGCCGGGATCATCGCATTTTCACTCGATGGGATCCATCCGCATGACCTCGCCCACCTCCTCGGTGAAGAGAGCATCTGCATTCGAGCTGGCGAACACTGTGCCTCCCCGCTCCACCGCCGACTCGGACTCAGCGCGACGAGCCGCTTATCACTCTCGATCTACTCGACCGAAGCCGACATTGAACGACTGATCACCACGATGGCAAAAATCTATCGAATTTTCAAGCGCTAGCCTATGACGCTCTATCAAGACCAGATTCTCGATCACTATCGCAATCCGCGGAATTTCGGATCACTGCCGCATGCCACCCATCATGCCGGAGCGAAGAATCCGACCTGCGGCGACTCCCTCCAGATGGACATCGCCGTTCAAAATGGTACTATTTCCGATGTGAGGTTTACTGGCAGCGGCTGTGCCATCTCCCAAGCTTCGGCTTCGCTCCTCTCGGAAGCAATCCGGGGTGAACGTGTGGAAGATGCGCTCGCGCTCAAACCGGAAGCCGTGCTGAAGCTCCTCGGCGTCCCGCTCTCGCCGGGTCGGATGAAGTGCGGGCTCCTCTCGCTCGAAACGCTCCATAAAACACTCACAAGTAAACAATAATTAGCACATTTGTCCTATGGCTTGGAAAGATGAAGTAAAGCCCGCTGGTCCGGTAACCCTGTCGAATGGCTGGATCGTCGAAGTCGATCACGGCGTCTGCATCGGTGCAGCTCCCTGCACTGCCATGGCTCCAAATACCTTCGCCCTCGATGACGGCGGTAAGGCAGCCATCCTCTCGACGGTCGACGCTGATGATCAGGAAACTATCCTGAACGCGGCACGCGGCTGTCCGGTCGCAGCCATCCGCATCAAAGACGCCTCCGGTAAGCAGATTTTCCCCGAGTAATATTTCCCTCTCGCTGAAAAGGAATCGGGCGTCCGCCTGGTTCCTTTTTTCTCCCCTCTATGCCAAAAGTCGCAGAGAAGACATCTATCGAGACCAAGGTGCGCGAAAAGCTTCACCTCGTACTTGATCCTGAACTCGGCATCTCTATTGTCGAACTCGGACTCATCTACGGGATCGCCGTCGACAGCGAGGGGAAATGCACGATCACGATGACGCTGACCACCATGGGTTGCCCCCTCTTCGGACAGATCCAGAAAGAGATCGAGGACCGGGTGATGGAGCTCGAAACCATCGAAGACGTCGAAACCGTGCTCACATTCGATCCGCCGTGGACGATTGCCCGCATGACGCCCGAAGCAAAAATCCAGCTCGGGCTCGACTGACAGGAATTAAAAAAACCGCCCCTCAATCCCGAGGAGCGGTTTTTGTTTATTGATACTGTTTGAGCAGGAGGTCGAGTTTCTTCTGATCGAGTGCACGTTCATAGAGCGGGTCAGCCCCTTCACGCACGACCCCCTCATAGCTCGGACGACCGGTTTCCTGATACAGGATGCCGAGCGCCAGCCGCTCCGTATCAAGCGCGATACCGAGCGCTTTGGATCTGTCGCTTTTGTCGTGCTCCGGACCGAGGTAGTAGGTATGATCCCGAAACCACTGAAACGTATTCTGCTTGTTAAAGACAACGCAGGGCTGGAAGACATCGACGAGCGCATAGCCCTGGTGCTGAATCGCTGCCTTGATGATTTCCTTGGCCTGTGGGATATCACCCGAGAAAGCGCGGGCGACAAAAGTCGCGCCGGCTGAAATCGCGATCGCCATCGGATTGAACGGCTCGAGCATGACGCCATCCACCTGAACCGGCGTCTGCATCCCCTTTTCGGACGTCGGCGACGCCTGGCCCTTGGTGAGGCCGTAAATCATGTTGTCATGAACGATATTGGTGATATCGGGATTGCGCCGGATCGTATGCAGAAAATGATTCCCGCCCTCACCATAGGTATCACCATCGCCGGATTCCGCAATGACCGTCAGTTTCGGATTCGCCGTCTTGATCGCGATCGCCGGCGGCAGCGCCCGGCCGTGAAGCCCGTTGAAATAATGGACTCGGAGATAGTGCGGCGTCTTAGCTGCTTGGCCGATACCCGAGCAGATCACCACGTCGGTCGGGAGTATGTCCATCTCCGCGAGCACGCCTTTCACGATGTTCAGAATCGGGAAATTGCCGCAGCCCGGACACCAGGCCATGTCGGTTCCATGCGGCATGTCATAGAGCTTTTTGTCGATCATAGCTTTGCCAAACGTTTAGTCAGTGTTTCGACAGAAAACGGATTCCCATCGGACTGGAGAATGCGATGAGTCACCTCGATACCATATTCCCGCCCGAGGAGGTCAGCGAACTGTCCGCTGGCATTGTTCTCAACGACGACGACCTTTTCAGCTTTCGCCAAAAGTTTTTTCCCCTCAGCCGGTAGCGGGTAGACCTGAGGGAAATGGACATGGCCGAACTTTTCACTACCGATACGGCCCATCACCTCTTGGACGACACCAAAATTTGACCCCCAGGTAACGACGAGTGTTTTTGCCTTCTTCGCTGTCGCGGAAATAACCGGCGGCAGCGCCTCGCTCGCGATACCCTCATGTTTCTTCAGTCGCTTGCCATGCTGCTCACGCCGAACGGCAGCGCTCTCCGTAATATGGCCGAGGGTATCATGCTCGTCGGAATCAACGCCGACCAGTCCGGCACCGTATCCCGGGACACCACGCGGTGAAATGCCGTCCTCAGCGAGCGTGTAGCGTTCATAGCTCGCCCCCGTCTTTACGATATGCGGCTTATTCGATGCCGCCCTGAGCTCCTTCAGCGACACGACCGTCACGGAATCGAGGAAGTATTGGTCAGTCAGGACAAACACCGGGATCTGATACTTGTCAGCGATCCGGAACGCCTCGGTCATCAGGTGATATGCCTCCTCCGGCGTCCCGGGTGCATAGATCGCTCGAGGAAACTCGCCGTGACCGGCATAGAGGACGAGGTTGAGATCGGCCTGCTCCGTACGAGTTGGCAGTCCGGTCGCCGGCCCCGGCCGCATCCCGACATGCACGACGATCGGCGTCTCGATCATCCCGGCGAGACTGATACCCTCGCACATGAGCGCGAAACCGCCGCCCGACGTCGTCACGACCGCGCGCGCACCGGCGTACCAGGCCCCGAGCCCCTGATTGATCGCTGCGATCTCATCTTCGGCCTGATCAACGACGATGCCAAAGTCTTTCTTGTGCGCTGCAAGAAACGTGAGGAGTCCTGTTCCCGGCGACATGGGGTAGGAACTGATGTAGTTGCAGCCGGCCGCCAGCGTCCCGAGGCCTACGCTCTCCATGCCGTCGAGGAGAAGCATTCCATCAGTCGGTGCCGTTCTCGGAACGGAAATCTCGACTCCCTCGAGGAAAGAAATATGCGTTCCATGGACATAGCCTTTTTTCGCTGCCTCAATGTTCTTGGCCACCACTTCTTCGCCTTTTCGGGCGAAATGCGCCCGGAGAAAATCATGGAAAACCTCCTCCTCGGCGCGAAGCATGCCAAGCACGACGCCGACCGCAACGGTACTGGTATAGATCGGATGGCCGAGTTCGGTCGCAAACCGGGTAAACGGAACATCGACGACCCGGCACTCCGTATCGCAGACCTTGGCCTTCTCCCCGATGATGACCGTCCCCTTGGAAATTCGGTGTTCGAGGTGTGGGACGACATTCTTATCAAGCGCAAAAAGGAGGTCGATACGATCGACATAGGCGCGCCGCTTTTCCGAAGTGAGCCGGATCTCGGTTGAATTGCTCCCCCCGCGAATCCGAGACATGTATTCCTTGGAAGCGAAGACGTGGTAGCCCTCTTTCTTGAGCACCTGCACGAGGAGCGTCTCGACGGTCTGCACCCCCTGCCCAGCCGCGCCGCCGAGCACTATGGAAATATCGCCAGTAAACCGATGCATGATGAAAGTGTGTCTTTGTTTTTGTACTCCCAGTATAGCAGAACCGGCATCACGAGGCTGTGCCGTCGAGTTCTTTCTTCACGATCTGGAATTCATTCTCCACCTCGCGAAGACGTTCCTTGCTCGACTTCACGAGCGCGACGCCTTCTTTCACTTTCTCGAGTGCCTTCTCTACGTCGATTTCCTCCTGGCTTTCGAACCACTCCGTAATCCCTTCGAGTTTTTTGAGCGCTTCGCCGAGCGATTCTTTCTTGTTCGTCATAGCTATTCCGTTATCCCTGTTATTTCTGATTCTATACTGCCTTGGCCCAGTTGTATATCGATTCGATCTCCAAGCGCCACCCCATCCGTACCACGAATGATCCGCCCTTCTTTGCGTACCAAACTATAGCCGAGCTGAAGCACCCGCACCGGATCATACTGCCGGAGCTGTGCTTCAGCTGCCTTCACCCGGTCGCGAGCGTTCGCTATGGCAGCCTCGGTCCTCGCACGCCAGAGCGCTCCATCGGAATCGAGTCGGGCGATCGTCCGGCGGCAGTACTCGGGAAATAGCGCGGCGGCTTCACGAAACGCCGCCTGTACCAAGCCTACTCGATCGAGGATGTTGTCGAGGGCTTGGCGGAGTGACTCTTCGCCGATCCGTACTCGCTCATGGACGAGCATGCGAAATTCCTGCATCACCCTCGAGAGCGCCGAGGCGTGCTTGCCGAGACTCGCGCGCGCCTCGTCCCAAGAACTGGAAAGATATCGAGCCGTCGCCGTCGGTGTCGAGACCATATGATCAGCGGCAAGTGCGGCGAGCGAGACGTCGCGTTCATGACCGATACCAGCGAGGATCGGAATTCGGGATAAGATGATCTCCTGCACGAGCGCCTCGGTATTGAATGCTTGGAGGCTTTCGAGGCTACCGCCGCCACGGATGATGACGAGCACGTCGTAGCGCTCCGGGACGCGATTGAAGTAGCGGATCGCTTCGATGATATCAAAGACTGCTTTTTTCCCTTCGACGAGCGTCGGAAAAAAATCGACGCGCATCCCGGACCGGACGAGATTCATGGTGAAGTCACCGATCGCCGCTCCTTGTTCAGAAGTGATGAGCGCGATTCGTTCGGGGAAAGCCGGTATCGGCCGTTTCCGTTCGAGAGAAAAAGTACCGGCGAGCTCGAGTTTCTTATAGAGCGCATCATACGCTTTCTTCAGTTCCCCTTCGCCGGCATATTCGATCACGCCGACTTTCAGGCTGAGCCGACCAGACGGCTTGTAGATATCCGGCACGCCCTCGACGATCACTTCGTCACCAATCGCAAGTGTGATCCCCGACACCTCATATTGGTAGCGAAAGATGAGACAAGACAGCACGCTCTCGTCCTCGGCATCTTTCAGTGTGAAATACACCACGCGCTCACGGATATCGAGGCTCGAGACTTCGCCCCGGAGCCGGGCGGCCATGCCAGAGAGCTCAATGTTGAGGCTATCGAGAAACTGCGAGACGGACAGCGGCTCGGATGACGATGTCTCCAGTTCAGCAGCGGAAACGACCTCCGATTCCAGGAGCGGACCCTCTTGACCAGCAATCTCTGCAATCATCGCAAGGAGTGTTTTCCCATATTTTCGGTACTTCGCATCCTTGATCCCCTTCACCTGGCAGAGTGCGTCTTTGTCACGCGGAAGTGTCCGGACCAGCTCTTCGAGCGCGGCGTTGTTGAGGACACGGTAGCCCTCCACCCCCTCTACCCGTGCCTGCTCATCACGCCAGGCCCGGAGCGCATTCAGTAATTCGTAATTCATAGCCGGTTCACAATATTCCACACTGCGCTAATACCGCTTCTCTAGTATACAGGGTACGCTTTGTATTCTTTTATCAGATCAAGATCGAGACTTTCCAAATATGTAAAAAGAGGGTAATCTCCTCTTTTTACAGGTCGTCCACAACATTTAGTCGCCGGCCTACTTCGGCACGAGGCTACAATCCTGGCTATTGATATTCGTACTCCAGCCATTGATTCCAGCACCATTGTTTCGTACGTAACTGCCGGGACCGATAACATTGTTCCGGATGGTGATGTCCCGGAAATAGTAGTTCCCCGGATCCGACCCATTATCCTCCGGATTACCGACATAATTGTATGCCTGGATACCGGCCGTAAAGCAGTTCTTTTCGATGATGACATTGCCGAAGCTTCCGAACACACCTGCTGGGACACCGTTTGTCTGACGGACGGTATTGCGCGCGATATAGTTGTTGCTTCCCGGATCCCTCGGATTGCCGTCTTGCGGCGTATCAGCCGCGTCGCCGATCGTGAATGCTGCCCCGGTCGGTTCGATGATATTCACGTCGAAGTAATTATCGAGGAACTGCATATTGCTCGACTCGAATCCGCTGAGGACATCGCTCGGCATCGTGCCACGGATATCATTTCCCTGCGATACCCCTCCATTCACCCAAGAATACTCGATCGCATGATTGTACTTATCGGTCGGGCGGATGTTGCGGATCGTATTGTACAGCGTCGAAACGTTGGTCGAGTAGCGAATGCGGATGCCGTGGTTCGCATCGTCGATCGCATTGTGTTCGACAGTGATGTTGTTCGCTCCGCTCGTGACATTCACCGCCTCGCCACCGCAAGGACCAATCTCTGAATCTCGGATGATTACATTCGACACGCCCGAGACCGTGATGCAGGCGCCGCCCGGATTGGAAATGCGCATCCCAGCGATCACCTGACCCGAAGAGGCGTTGATCGGACCAGAATTTGTGAAACTCGAGACGCGCGGACCGGCTGATCCACCAGTTGGCGCTGGAGTAGGCGTCGGCGTGGGTGTCGGAGTAGGCGTCGGTGTTGGGGTCGGTGCAGGACTTCCCCCTCCCGTTACCGTGAGCGTCCCGACTTTGTAGCGGTTCGAACCGCTCGGATTGGTGACGCCCGTACCCATCTGAAGCGCCTGGTCAGTCCAAGGGTTGCCGCCTGAGAGACCCACCCGGATATCGTACGTTCCTGACGGGAGATCGGCTGGAACCGTCACGTTCCGGACATCGGAAGCGCTCCCTGACCAGGTGGCTGAATTGACGCCGTGATCATCCACCGAAACGATGGTTGTTCCGTTGTCGAAGTGCATGAACTGGAGTAAATTGTCGGCCATTGCCACGCGATCCCAGTTGAGTGTGATCGAGATGGTCTCGCCAGCGGAAGCATTGTACGTGTACGGGGTGGCAGCGTTCACCCGGGTAGTGGTCGGGGCTGGTGTCACGACGCTCTTTCCGGCGCTACAGCTCGCGGTAGTGCCGCCAGAGAGTCCGGCGCAGGTCCAGGTGTAGCCATCCGTTCCCGTCGCGACGCTCGAAGCGGTGCCTTGGGTGCAGAGATTGGTCGATGGCGCCACCGGAAACGTTCCGCCATTCGAAACGCCACAGACACCGTTTACCGGAGCCGGAGCAGTCGGAGCGGCCGAGACGAATTGGAACCAGTCGATGTTGGCGATGCCCGATCCGCCCTGCATGGCGAGGACGACCGTGTGGAGGCCAGTCACGGTCTGCGAGAGGTTGATGGACTGTTCAGTGTACACGAACCAGTCGCCGGTATTCGCGACGGTGAGCGAGCCGATTTTGGTACCGCCGAGCGAGTCGAGGTAGACATCGATATTCTGCCCGGCGTAATCGGCTGGGACAGCGACGCGGAACTTCATACCTTTGGCGCCGCCCGTACCGAAATTCACATTGTCGTAGCGGAGCCAGTCGCCGCCGTCGAGGAAGCCGACATGATCAGCCGAAACGGTTGCCCCCTGCATTCCATCGGCACTTTCAGCCTGCACCGAAGAAAAAGCGCTCCGACCGACCAATCCCCCTCCCGTTACCGTGAGCGTCCCGACTTTGTAGCGGTTCGAACCGCTCGGATTGGTGACGCCCGTACCCATCTGAAGCGCCTGGTCAGTCCAAGGGTTGCCGCCTGAGAGACCCACCCGGATATCGTACGTTCCTGACGGGAGATCGGCTGGAACCGTCACGTTCCGGACATCGGAAGCGCTCCCTGACCAGGTGGCTGAATTGACGCCGTGATCATCCACCGAAACGATGGTTGTTCCGTTGTCGAAGTGCATGAACTGGAGTAAATTGTCGGCCATTGCCACGCGATCCCAGTTGAGTGTGATCGAGATGGTCTCGCCAGCGGAAGCATTGTACGTGTACGGGGTGGCAGCGTTCACCCGGGTAGTGGTCGGGGCTGGTGTCACGACGCTCTTTCCGGCGCTACAGCTCGCGGTAGTGCCGCCAGAGAGTCCGGCGCAGGTCCAGGTGTAGCCATCCGTTCCCGTCGCGACGCTCGAAGCGGTGCCTTGGGTGCAGAGATTGGTCGATGGCGCCACCGGAAACGTTCCGCCATTCGAAACGCCACAGACACCGTTTACCGGAGCCGGAGCAGTCGGAGCGGCCGAGACGAATTGGAACCAGTCGATGTTGGCGATGCCCGATCCGCCCTGCATGGCGAGGACGACCGTGTGGAGGCCAGTCACGGTCTGCGAGAGGTTGATGGACTGTTCAGTGTACACGAACCAGTCGCCGGTATTCGCGACGGTGAGCGAGCCGATTTTGGTACCGCCGAGCGAGTCGAGGTAGACATCGATATTCTGCCCGGCGTAATCGGCTGGGACAGCGACGCGGAACTTCATACCTTTGGCGCCGCCCGTACCGAAATTCACATTGTCGTAGCGGAGCCAGTCGCCGCCGTCGAGGAAGCCGACTGAGACATCGATCTTCTCTGCGCCCTGCATACTGTCATACCCCTCACCCTGGATAGTCGCGTATGCATCACGGGTAGTCGAAGTATCGACAACCTTCCACTTGTAGACGCTTGTGACTTTCTTTTTGGTCGTAGTCTGCGCTTCAGCCCGATTGATGAGTCGTGGGAGGAATCGCGATGCCTGAGTGCTCGGGTATTCGACTTGGACTGTCAATTGGTAATCCCCCGGGGCAAGGCCAGTGTAGGTCTGTGGACTCGCACAGGCAGAGAACGGCGCCCCGTTGAGCGAACATGTGACGCTTTGGGCGGTAGAACTGGGGTTACTGACCGCAAAGGTAAACGTCGCCGATGTCTCGGTCGTGATCGTCACCGGGGCGGTCTGGAAGGAGACTGACGGTAGCGCGGACGAAGCGACTGAACTCGACGTCGAGGTCATCCCTGATTGTGACGTCGTACTGCACTGAAAGCTATCCCATCCCGTCCGGACCAGGGTCGAGTTAAAGATCGAGGTCCCACTCGTATCCCGGATACTGAGGATAAAGTTTACGATCACCCAGGCTAAAAGGATGATGGCAAAGCCGATGAGGGCGGCCATGATCCCCCCTTTGGCAAAGCGCATCCGTCCCTCATCGCCAGCCGAAGTAATGTAGACAAAGGCCATGGCGACAATCACCGCGATGGCAATCGCACTCATGATGTTCCGGAGGAAGACGATGATGCTATTGATCCCGACCACCAAATGGCAGAGGGTGCACTTCACGGTCTGATCACCCGTCTGATTGGGATCATCGGTCGTGAGGCCGCAGGGAATGATGCCGGCGTGGGCGGGTGTAGGAGCAAAGGTAAACGCGAACCCGCCCACGAGAACAAAGACCCAGACAAGCACGGCGATTGATCGCTGCATACAATAGTAGTGTTTTTTTCAGTATAACAGTACTTTTGGTATGAATTTGAAAACGCGTCAACCCATCAACAAGTAGCATACTCCTACAGCACCAGATTCGCATCAGAGATACAGAGAATGGAAACTGGAAAAATCAAACATCAAAATCATTCTTCGCTTTCATTTTTGAATTTTACCCTGTCACTTTCCATTTTGATATTTACATTTTGATACCGAGCCGTATCAAAGGCACGGCGTTCTCTAACGGCCCGAGTTGTACAGCGCTTGCACCTCAGCTGCCGAAAGCGCCCGATTATAGACACGCACTTCGTCGATGAGTCCGTTGAAGTTATTGCTCGTATTGCCCTGGCCCTCCATCCCGATGCGCGTGCCGGCACCGCCGGTATACGATATCGAGTTGGTATAGCTCGTCGTCTTCACGGCCGTGCCATCGACATACAGCACCTGAGTATTGGCCGTATCGTCAAAGGTATAGGCGTAGTGGTGCCAGCCCGTACCGGCATAATAGGTCAGATTCGAAGTCTGATTCCAAGTCGTCCCGTCATAGTAGAACCCGGTCAGCCCGCCCGGCGAGGTAGAGTCGAGGTCGATCGCCACTTTATCCCCGAGGCTGATGAGCGTCGCGCCGCTCGTATCGGCCGAATTCAGCTTGGCCCAGCCGGCGACGGTGATATTGGCCGGACTGCTGAAGAGTCCCGAGACCGCCACATAGTCGTCCGTTCCGTCGAGACTCACTCCCTGCCCGAGCTTACCGATCACCTTTGTCGGGCTGTTGGTCAACGTACCCGTATTCCCCGCTCCGCTCCGGTCATAGGCGGTCGTCGCGGCCATGTCTTGACCATTGAACGACCAGTAACCGACGAGTCCCGTATCCGTCCCGGTCGGTGCAGAGAGACGATAGAGCTGTGCAACTTCGTCAGCCGAGAGGACACGACTATAGATTCTTACCTCGTCAAGCTGACCGCTATAATAATCCGACGCGTCAGGGTAGCGACCAACCGAAAGTTGGTTACCCGCATCGCTCTGTCTACCAGTTGCGTTTCCGCTACTATCTGCACTCGTAGGAGATCCGTTCACGTAAAGCCGCATGTTTGTTGTGCTATCCCCGTCTTGCGAAGCACACACATGTGTCCACTGACTGAAAGGGACGACAGCTCTATTGGCCTCAATATACCCCGATGAACTCGTTCCCTTAAAGCTCGTTCCGATCCCGTGACCACCTGTATAGCCGTTTATGAGGTACAAGTCCCAGCCAGAAGTTAATCCTACATTAAACGTATTCACAACCCCCGGAAACGAGGATCCATTATCTATGGGATTCACCCAGGTACAAGCGGTGAATCGAGAAAGGTCAGTAAAGGCCGATGAGCTAGACGCACCGATATAATCATTCGTTCCATCGAAACTGACTGCACTCCCGATCTGTCCGGTCGTCCAGGTCGGACCATTGGTCAGTGTCCCCGCATTTCCATTTACGCTCGCATCGCTCGCACTCGTCCCCGAACCATCGTCGAGCTTCCAGTATCCGACGAGACCACTGTCGGCGCGGCCTGTCCCCTGTGGGGTCGAGACGCTGGTATTTGTTTTGTCCGGTGTGCCGATGTCATAGAGAGCTTTCACCTCCGCTGTCGAGAGCGCCCGGCTATAGAGCCGCGTCTCATCAATCCGCCCGTCAAAATAATTCAATCCGAGCCCCCCGCTCCCGCCGCCGCCGGTGTAACTGTTCAGGTTGGTACCGGAGTATGCAAGTGTTGAGGCATTTGCAGAGTTCTCGAGAACCCCGTCAACATAGAGACTCATCGTCGTACCGTCGAAAGTAACTACCGCATGGTGCCAGCCGCCGACGATATTCGTCGAACCAGTGATCGTCCCAGCCGATGGATTTGTACCATCCCCCCAGCGCACGACGTACGGACCGCTCGTCGCCGTGTCGTCCGCCTGAGAAAGTGACCAGCCATTGTCCCAGCCTGAGTCGGAATAAGAGGGGTTAAAGATAAGCCGGTACGTAGTCGCATCGCCCGTATCCGCATACGTCCAAGTCGAAAGCGTGAAATTGGTCGGCTTCAGCACTGCGCTGTTCGAGTTGTCGACATAGTCGTTCGTCCCATCAAAATTGAGTGCCTGCCCGACCCGGCCGATACCCCGCACAGCACCGGAAAGCGTCCCTGTGTTGCGGCTGCCGCTTCGATCAAAGGCCAGTGTACTGGTCATGTCCTGCGCGTTCATCGACCAGTAGCCACGGAGACCTGTATCAACGCCCGTTGCTGCCGTCTGGTTATAGAGCATGATCACGTCCTCAGCCGAGTACGCCCGGTCATAGATACGGATCTCGTCGAGACTCCCAGCAAACTGCAGTCCTGCCCCGGGCGTATCGCCGATCGAGAGCGCTATCGTATTGGCAAGCGTCCCGATATTGCCTATCGTGCCACTATCGGTCGCGGCCAAAGGTAGACCATCGACATAAATTTCACTGTTGGCCGGGCTGTCCTGGTCCCAGACTGCGACAAAGTGGTGCCACCCGGCGCTGGTAATTGCATAGCCGTTCGCAGCAACGGAATAGGTGTCCGTACCATCGAAAACCTCGAGGTTGAGCGCATCAGCCGAGTCGTCAATGTAGACCCGATATCCAGGGTTCGTGCCATCCCATTTACTCACGATTGCATCGACGGTCGTATAGGTCGATCGATTGAACCAGCCAGCTATCGTCATATCGTCCGTATCGCCGAAATCGAGCACGCCGTTTGCCGGGTCCGAGAGCGCGATATAGTCATTGGTCCCATCGAACGTAACAGCCGATCCGATTCGGCCCGTTCCCCAGGTCGGCCCGTTCGTCAGCGTCCCGGCGGCGGTCGCATTCACGCTTGCGTCGGCAGCACTCGTCCCTGTCCCTTCATCTAGCGGCCAGTAGCCGACAAGGCTGGATTCAGGATTCCCTGAGCCGGCCGGTTGGGCAGCACTGGTGTTTGCTTTGTTCGCACTCCCAGCATCATAGAGTGACTTTACTTCGCTCGCGGTGATGATGCGGTTATACACCCGCGCCTCATCGATCACGCCGTCAAAGAGCTCGCCCGGCGTCCCAGTATTGTTGTATGCGCCGATATACATATCCCCCGTTGCTTCGCTAGAGGCAGTACCAACGGGCGCCTGATTTTCATACGTTGTGGTCAGCGCACCATTCACATAAAATACCGGATCGTTTGCGACCGACGAATTGTTATATGTGACACAAACATGCGACCACTGATTATAGGGTATCGTTGTCGTACCAAACCACCACCCCGCTGTCGTACTGAATGTTCGATAGAACGAGATTCCAAGGTTTGAAAAAGTAGAGTAGTCCAAAAGCATTTGCCAACCAAGTCCGGAGTTATTGTATTTGGTCGTAATATCGCCGTAAGTGGTGAGCGAACTATTCGGCTTCACCCAGGCGCAGGTCGAGAGGTTCACGATATCGTCGACGATCGCACCCGACCCGGCATTCACATACTGCGTACTGGCTGAGGCAAAGTTCAGCGCCTGGCCGATTTTCCCTACCGTCTTTGTTGGCGTGTTCACAAGCGTGCCGGTGTTGCGCCCACCCGATCGGTCGCTGACGAGCGTACTGCGGAAATCATCTGCCCCGAACGCCCAGTACCCGACGAGTCCCGTGTCTACCCCGGTCGGAGCCGTCAGTTTATAGAGGTCATTGATCTCGGCCGGTGACAATGCGCGGTCGTAGACGCGTGCCTCGTCGATGAGGCCATCAAAGGGGTTGCCGTTATCGCTCTCGGCACCGAGCCGGAATGCGACCGCGTTGGACAGATCACCGATGTTCCCGATCGTGCCGCTTTTCGTCCCATTGTCATCGCGTCCATCGATATAGACTTCGACATTGGTCGCGCTGTCCTGGTCCCAGACGAAAGCGAAATGATGCCAGCCAGCCGAAGTGAACGAGGTCGCCGAGGTGATAGAATACTCATCCGTCCCATCGGACACTTCGAGCGCGATGAGGTCAGTCGTGTTGTCGATATTCACGATATAACCGATATCAGCCGCCGTATTGCTGTTGCGTTTGGCCACGACTGTATCAATAGTATTGAACGATGTCGTGCGGTTGAACCAGCCCGTGATCGTGATATCGTCCGTATCCCCGAAATCGAGCGTCGCCGTATCCGCCGTCGTCGCATAGTCATCCGTCCCGTCAAAATCGATAGCCGAACCGATTTGTCCCGTCGTCCAGGTCGGACCATTGGTGAGCGTCAGCGCGGTGATAGTATTAACGCTCGCATTAGCAGCGCTCGTCCCCGTCCCCTCGTCGAGTTTCCAGTATCCGACCAGCCCCGCCCCGAGCCCACCATCACCGACCTCGGGGCCCGCATTCGTATTCACCTTCACCCCGGCACGCACGGCGAAATACCAGTAGCCCCCCGCTAATAATGAAAGGGCGACAATAATTCCCAGCCACTGCCATGTGCGACTACTGGTGTGTGTCATACAGTTCGACCCGTTAGAGACAGGTCCCACTTAGAATCCATCCAATTCATTCGATGGTTGTGCTGGTCCACTATTCGTTTTTCTGATACGTATTGAATCATCGTCAGTATATTTTGGATTCTAACGGGACAGGAAGCGTTTCAATCGATTCTTGAGATAGCGTTTGCCCATACCCGTCTTCAGATACTTTTCCCGATTGAAAGCGTCATGCGCATCGATACAGACTTCATAGTAGATAATATCGAATGGTCCTCGACCCTTGGTGGATACTACCTTTCCATATCTTTCATTATAGCAAGAACCGCCTGTCTTCCTTTAGGCCGTTAGCGGAAGGTACCGCGGACGACTGAAATCGTGCTAGGGACTCGGCGTTCTTAACGGCCTGAATTATACAATGCCCCGATCTCGCTCGCCGAGAGAATGCGACTATACGCCCGCACTTCATCGATCGCGCCGGTAAAGGCGTCCGGTCCGTCCGGCACCGATCCGATGCGGGTTTCGGCAGTAGCATCGGTCCCATAGGTCGTACAGCCCGCTAGTGACTCCGAGAAACTCCCATTGGCATACAGATCTGTCGAAGTCGTTGTGACAACCAAGGCGAGGTGTGTCCACTCATTCGTCGGCGGCGAATAGTCAAAGGTGAGAGTAGTCCCCGAACCACAATTGAGGGTTACTTCGCCTGTCCCTGAATACAAGAGAAAACCGAAACGCATATCATTACTCGCAAAGGTATCGCGCTTCGCGATGATGGTGCCGAAATCAGAAAAGTTCGTCGGCTTCACCCAGCTCGTGAGTGTGAAGGAAGCCGTAGAAAAATCAAAAGCGGTGCCAACACTGATGTAATCATTCGTCCCGTCAAAGGTCACTCCTTGGCCCAGCTTGCCGCGCGCAACAGTCGGTCCATTCGTCAGTGTGCCATCGTTTCCCGCTCCGCTCCGGTCATAGGCCGTCGTACCAACGGTATCCTGCCCATTGAACGACCAGTAGCCTTTCAGACTCGTATCGGTCCCCGTCGGCACGCCGAGGCTGTAGACCTGGCGGATCTCATCGTCCGAGAGCACGCGGCGATATACCCGGACCTCGTCAATCAATCCGGAAAAGGCTACTGTCGAGCCTGGTTCATCCCCGATAGCCAGATCCATCCCAGCGGTACTGCTCCGGGCGGCGCTTCCTGCACTATCAGTCGCCGCCACCAAGGAGCCGTTCTGATAGAGCCGGAAACCCGAGCCCGATGTGCCCACCTGGACACCGCAGATATGGGTCCATGAGCCCGTCGGCAGTCCACTTGTTCTTTCCGCGTAGACATTTCCGTTGTACGATGTCCCGAAACCGAGATTGCTATCGACCTGATCGATATAGAGGTCCCAATAGGCCGCTCCGCCGCTGTACCGGCTGACGATGTTGCCATAGTTGTGGGTATCATTGCCATCCGGATTGACCCAGGCGCAGAGCGTAACATCGATGATGTCATCCAATGACGCTGGATTGGAGACAAGGACATGGTCGTCCACACCATCGAAATCCACCGCGCTGCCGATCCGGCCCGTCCCCCATGTCGGACCGCTCGTGAGCGTCCCGGCAGAAAAAGCGTTCGCACCGGAATCCGCCGCGCTCGTCCCGGTTCCCTCGTCGAGCTTCCAATAGGCGGCCAGATCCGAATCAAGCCGGCCGGTCCCCTGCGGCGTCGAGACGCTCGAGTTCACCTTGTCCGGTGTGCCTCGGTCGTAAAGCGCCTTGATCTCAGCAGCTGACAGGACGCGGCTATAGGCACGGGCTTCGTCGATCTGGCCAGACCAAAAAAGCCCGCCGTGACCGTTGCAGTTCCCACCGATTTCCACAGCATTGGATGTCGAGGTAAGCGCCCCGCCCGCCCATGCGGTCGTAGTATCTAGCCTGCCATCGACATAGATGAGGATCGTCGACCCGTCATAGGTGAACGTCGCCATGTGCCACTCGCCATCATTTACATCAATCGCTCCCTCTACGACTCCGCTGACCGTCGAGCCGTTCGCGAGATAGACCGCTACTTTTCCGACCGTAGAAAAATTCACTCCGAAGTCCACGGGCCCATCCCCGGATGTCCCCCCACAAAAAGATTTGTCGATGAAGTGCTTCTCGGTCGTCGCCGTCGTCTTGATCCAAGCAGACCAGCTCGTCGTCGTGAGTCCGTCGAGCGCATCAACATCGCCCATCGTGATATAGTCATTCGCTCCGTCGAACTGGATCGCTTGGCCGACGCGCCCGCGTACTGCTACCGGACTACTGGTGACCGCACCCCAGTTACCCAAACCACTCCGATCGTATACACCCCATGAAGTCAGTGAGGCTGAAGTATCCGATCCATCAAGTGACCAGTAGCCGCGGAGACCGGTATCGATGCCACTTGTCTGAACTGTCGCGCGGTAGAGCAAATTAACGTCAGCATTCGTTAGCGGTCGAGTATAGACCCGTACATCGTCGAGCTTGCCATCAAACGGATTGCCACCATCACTCTCGGCACCGACCGTAAAAGCCAGCGTGTTCGCGATATTGTCCACGTAGTGCAGATAGGAGGCGCAACTTCCGGTATCGGTGACATCTACACCATCGACAAATATCCTCGGGCACTGGAAGAATCCGCTCGGATTGAGGTATTCATCAAACATCACAACGAGATGATGCCAGCCCGTCGTCGTATAGGTAGTCGTCGAAGTGGACTGCGATATGTCAGGCGTATTGGTCGTCGATTGCACCTTGGCATAGATTTTGTCGTCCACGTCGTCGATGTAGACGACATAGCCGTCACCCGTCGCCGGGTCATCTTTCTTTGCGACGAGAGTGTCATCGGTCGTCGCGGTATCGCGATTGAACCAGAGCGAGACACTAAAGATGTCACCATTCCCGTTGTCGCTCGGCAGGGCGAAATCGAGTATCCCGCTCGCCGGGTCGGCGACCGCTACATAATCATTTGTCCCGTCGAAATCGACCGCACTCCCGATCTGCCCGGTGGTCCAGGTCGGTCCGTTTGTGAGCGTTCCATCGTTTTGACCGACGCCCTTGTCGTCCGCGTTCGTCCCGGTCCCTTCGTCGAGCGGCCAGTAGAGAGCGAGGCCAGCTGCGAGGTCGCTGCCGCCCTGCGGCTGCGTCCCGCCGGTATTCGCGAGATTCGGTGTACCGCGATCATACAGCGCCTTGATTTCCGCGGCGGTAAAGAGGCGATTATAGATCCGCACCTCATCGATATTTCCGTCGAAGAAATTCGACACCCCGTTATCATAGCTCCCGATATTGACATCCATCGGCGCATCGCTCTCCATCGTTCCCGATGGAGACTGTGTCTCGGTCACTGCAACCGACACGGCATTGATATAGACAGTCGGATCATTGGCAGTCGAGGTCCGATTGTACACCATGCAGAGATGCGTCCACTTATTTTTTGGCAGACTGCCGGTCGCCGTATTCCACTGTGCATAGCCCAAACCCCCGCTCCAGCCGCTGAACACTGTAAGCAGTTCATTGGCTCCATCCGCCATGAATTGCCACCCGGTCGATGAAGCATCTTTCGCGACAAGCGTTCCATCGCCAGCGTCCTCTACGTTTGCCCAGAGACAGACCGTCAAATTCGAGATGTCATCGAGGTTCGCTGGGGAACCCATCCCGATATAGTCATCCACCCCGTCGAAACTCATCGCTTGGCCGACCCGGCCTGCAATCGGCGTCGGGGCCGGCAGCGTTCCCGTTCCGAACGGCGTCCCTCGATTTGCCCCACCGCTCTGATCATAGACATAATCGCCGCGCTCCGTAGCGTCGAACGACCAGTAGCCTTTCAAACTCGTATCGACCCCGGTCGGCGATGTGAGACGGTACAGCTCGGCTGCCTGTTCGGCCGTAAAAGCCCGGGTCGGATAGTACCGCACCTCGTCGATCTTGCCGTCGAACGGGTTGCCGCCGTCGCTCTCGGCGCCGATACGCTGCGCCAGCGCATTCCCCACCGGCTCCATATCGTTGATATTGCCGGTCACCGTCGGACTGTCGGGCAGGCCGTTGATATACATGGTCAGATCACCGCTACTTGGCGACATGGTGACGACGAAATGATTCCAACCCGTCGCCGTAAAGGTCGATGTCGAAGCGAGCTGATATTCGTCTACCCCATCGGAAAATTCAAAGATAAGCAGATCCGTCGCATCGTCGACATACACTACATAGCCATCTTCTGCTGCTGTAATGCCATTTCTCTTTGCAACGATCGTATCGTCCGTAGTAAAAGTGTCACGGTTGAACCAACCAGCGATGGTAAAGCGCGATCGCTCCAGCGCGAGCTCGAGCGGATCAGCATCCGGGGCGGTCACATAATCGTTCGTTCCGTCGAAATCCAACGCATAACCGATCTGACCAGTCGTCCAGGTCGGACCATTGGTGAGCGTACCCGTCGCACCATTCACGCTCCCGTCAGTCGTACTCGTCCCGGTGTTTTCGTCGAATCTCCAATACGCGGCGAGGCCATTCGCCGGATCGTTCGCCCCAGCTGTCTGGCCCGCTGTCGTGTTCGTCTTCACCCCGGCGCGCACCGCAAAATACCAGTAGCCCGCCCCCAACGTAATCAGGACGAGTATGATTCCTAGCCACTGCCATGTGCGACTGCTGGTGTGTGTCATGTAGTTCGACCCGTTAGAGACAGGAAACGTTTCAATCGATTCTTGAGGTAGCGTTTGCCCATACCAGTCTTCAGGTACTTTTCACGATTGAAGGCGTCATGCGTATCGATACAGGCTTCATAATAGATGATATCAAACGGCCCGCGTCCTTTGGTAGACGCTACTTTTCCATCGTTATGTTCTTTGAAACGCTTCCGCATGTCTTCGGTACAGCCAGTGTACCATTTGCCGTCTTTTTGGCTCGCGAGGATGTAGACGTACTGCATAGCTGTCTCTAACGGGGCAAGCGAATCAACCCAAAGGCCAGAAGTATGCCGATGTATTGGATGGTACGAGAACGAGTAAGGGTCATGTATGTCGATTTTCAGTACCTTTCATTATAGCAAGGCGAGCTACTTCCCAGAGCTGTAGAGCGCCTTGATTTCACTTGCCGAAAGTTCTCGGTTATACACCCTTACTTCGTCCAATTTCGTATTGAGAAAATTTCCATAGTTCGTATCATTCTGCCACTGCGCGCCGATTGCGAATCGCCCGCCGGTTGTCCCGAGCGGGCTTTGTGGCGTGCCGGTCGTCGGTACTAAAACACCATCAATATAAAGCTTTGCCGATGAACCATTTCGTGTGACAACAACGTGGCGCCAACCAGACGAAAGTGTCGCTGATCCGATGACGCCCGTCGAAGAACAGCCCGATTCCGCAAAGGTGACCGAGGTGCTATCCACATCTATCCGCGGATTATAGAAGCACCCTCCGGAATTGCCCCGCATAAGCGGGCTGCCTGTCGCTGAACCGGTCTGATTTACCCAAAACGCCACCGAATAGAGCGTCTGCTCGGTCGTATAATCGCCGAGCGCAATATAATCGTCCGTTCCATCAAATTGGAGCGCTTGGCCAAGCTTGCCCCACTTCACGGCTGGGCCACCAGTCAGCGTGCCGTCATTCCCCGCGCCGCTTCGATCATAGGCCGTCGTGCCACTCATATCCTGGCCGTTGAAACTCCAGTAACCCTTCAGCCCCGTATCGGTCCCAGTTGGCGTTCCAAGCCGGTAGAGCTGCCCCACCTCGTCCGCCGAGAGCGTGCGTCTATATATCCTGACATCGTCAATGAGGCCGTTGAAGTAGCTCGCGCCACCGCCAGACCAGCACCGACCGATGGTGATATTTGATTCGGTATTTACGGTCAATGCACTCGAGCTCGATTCGACAATCTTGGTCCCGTCGAGATAAATGCTATTTGTTGTTCCTTGGTTCGTATATACCACATGGTGCCAGGTTGTGCCGAGGCCGGTTACTTGAGTGGAAACATACCCGCCAGTACCCGAAGACCCAAAGATGAGGTTCTCCGTACCTGTATTGTCATAGAGGAGACACTGATGATTCGAGCCCTCCTCTCCATTGATCTGACCGATTATCGGCATACCATCGACAGCCGCATCTCCCTTTACCCAAGCTGCGACCGTAATCGAATCCGCCGAAACGAGTGTCGTCCCGAGACTGATGTAGTCATCAGTCCCGTCGAAGTCCACCGCGCTCCCGATCTGCCCCGTCGTCCATGTCGGTCCATTGGTGAGCGTCCCGGTAAAGCCGTTCGTACTCGCATCGGCCGCGCTCGTCCCAGAGCCCTCATCGAGTTTCCAGTAGCCGGCGAGGCCTGAGTCGAGCCGACCAGTACCCTGTGGAGTCGAGACGCTCGTATTTGTCTTGTCAGGAGCGCTCGCATCATACAGCGACTTGATCTCGGCTGCGGTGAGAGCACGAGAGTATATCCGAACTTCGTCGATTAGAGCATTGGCATTTCGAGCGCTGGGATCAGAAACATCTGTACCAATCACAAAGTCTGAAGAATTGGAAACTGATCCAGAGGGAGTTTCTGTATCAACTACGACACCATCAATATAGAAAGACATAGCACTCCCTGAGCGGACACCGTAATAATGGTGCCATTGATTATCATTCGTTGTTGCTACAGTTGCCGTAGCATAATAGTCGGTCGTACCATTGCCGACAAAGAAAGACATGGTATTCGTACTATCGTAAAGAAAAGCATACCCAGCTGAGTTAGGTGAACTGATGGGCTTCTTGGCGAGAGGAATATTGGCTGAACTCCCCTGACTCGAGTAGCCCCGTCCCTTCATCCAAAAACCGACTGAGAAGTCCCCCGAGCCGAAATCGAGGATGCCCGATGACGGGTCGCCCATCGTGATATAGGCATCCGTATCTGATCCGTTCGGGAAAAAGTCGAATGCCTGTCCCACGCGCCCTCCTTTCACCGCAGGACTATTGGTTATCGTCCCATTGTTTCCTGCGCCGCTCCGATCATAGGCCGTCGTACCGGATATGTCTTGGCCATTGAACGACCAGTAGCCCTTGAGGCTCGTATCGACGCCCGTCGGGGCAGTCAGGCGGTAGAGCTGAGCCACTTCATCTGCCGAGAGGATGCGGTCGTACAGGCGTGTCTCATCGATTTTCCCAGAATAATAGTCTTGGACTCCACCAAAGCTCCCAAGATACCCAGTAGTCGCCGTTGCGTCATCTACCGCTCCGGTGGTCGTTGTGCTCGATCCAGCCAGTGCGCCATCAATGTAAAGGGTTGCTCCAACCGCATCATCCCAGGTTGCTGTCAGATGATGCCAGCCTTGATACTCCGAGGTGCTCGTATACGTCGGGCCGGCTACATCAGCATACGTTCCATAACTGCCGCGATAGAGCAATTCCCAGTGGTTATACCCCACGGAGCAGCTGTTGAATTGGAGCTGCACATGGCTCCCCGGGGTCTCTGCCGCGAAGACGTTGCTATACGTACAGAGACTCAGAGCCTCGGTCGTATTGACCCATGCCGATATGGTTCCTTTACGTGGGATCTTGGTCGCAAAAGATACATGGTCATTCGTCCCGTCAAAATTCACCGCGCTTCCGATTTGCCCAGTCGTCCAGGTCGGACCGTTAGTGAGCGTACCATTGTTGGCATTGACGCTTTTGTCGGCCGTACTCGTACCGGTGTTTTCATCAAAGGGGAAATACGCAAAGAGGCCGGAGTCAAGATTGCTTGTCCCCTGTTTCTGTCCCGCACTGGTGTTCGCCCTGTCAGGGCTGCCACGGTCATAAAACGACTTAATTTCATTTGCCGAAAGCGCGCGGTTGTAGACCCTTACCTCATCGAGGTTACCATTGAAAAATGCATCTGAAGCCGGACCACGAGTACCCAGTTTTGCGGTATAGGTTGAGGTTGCATATCCGCCACTAGTCGAATCGGAATTTGCGGTACTCGATTGAAGAATACCATCTGCATAGATCAGAAAACTATTGCTCGCATACGAGGTCGTGTTTGTCGTGATGACAAACGCGAAGTGATGCCACTGATTATCATTAAATCCGGTTTGAACTGATAGCCTACCTGATTGTCCACCATCACTGTTTTTAATCGTAGCCGTTAATCTTCCGCTTGTATCACCATCGAGACCGACATACCACCCGTCAGGAATATATCCTCCTTGTGAAATGAAGACTCCTCCCGTTGCAGAGGGGGCAGATTTGAACCAGCCCGTAGCAGTAAACGTGGTATTGGCGAATTGGTAAGGTGTGCTGACACCTAGATCGACATAATCATCCGTCCCGTCGAACTGGAACGCTTGGCCAGCGCGACCATCAGTCACGGTTGGACCATTCGTGAGTGTCCCAGTATTTCCCGCGCCGCTCCGATCATAGGCGTTCGTCCCGGACACCGAATCGCCATTAAACGACCAGTAGCCTTTGAGTCCCGTATCGACACCTGTCGGAGCAGTCAGGCGATAGAGCGACGAAACTTCGTCAGCCGACAGGGGCCGATCATAGACGCGAACCTCGTCCAGCTTACCGTTAAAGTAGCCGGTAGCCGAATTAGTGCTGCCGATATACATCGTCCCTGATCCGGATGGGTACCCGCCCGCGACCGTATCGGTACCCGTCGAATCAAGCGCCCCGTTGATATAAAAAGACACATTTGGCTTATCGAAAGTGGCCGCCACGTGCACCCACTGCCCCGCCGCAACTGCTCCAGTTGAATATACAAACGCTCCGCCACCTCCCTGGTGGGACATTAGCTTTGTTGACGAACCATCGTGATAGAGCGCCAGCCCGTAGTAGGTATTGGAATCACCAGACGAATACTTTCGGACTATCTGGTACGTGGTGCCATTGGTCATGGTGCCATCGATATAGACCCAGGCAGCAACTGTCTTCTTGTCCTTTACAATCGGGGTATCGCCCGTGCCAGCCGTTATATAATCATTTGTCCCGTCGAAATCGACCGCGCTCCCGATCTGCCCAGTGACCCAGGTCGGGCCATTGGTCAGCGTCCCGGTATTGCCATTGGTACTCGCATCCGCCGCGCTCGTTCCGGTGTTTTCATCGAGCTTCCAGTACCCGGCTAGTCCGGCAGAGAGGTCGCCAGTACCCTGTAACTGACTGCTGCTCGTATTTGTCTTTACGCCCGCGCGCGCAGCGAAATACCAACAGCCCGCGGCGAGAGCAGCCAGAATAAGCAGTATTCCTACGTACTGGAAGGTTCGCGATCGGGTGAGGGAGTATGCAGACATGAGGTGGATGAGCCGCTAGTTGTTAGTTACTAGTTTCTAGCGTCTGTTCGACACAAATCTGCTAACAACTAAGAACTAGTCGCTAGCTACTATTTCTTCCATTATATCATCGCTTGTTCCTCGTGCTGAGGGCATAAATGACGGCCAAAGCAATGGCAATCCCAATGCCATCAATCGCGACGTCGGATAGCCGCGCACCGCGCCCGAACACGAATGACTGATGGAATTCGTCGAGCGCACCGTAGGCGAGCGCGAATGCTCCGGAGAGGATCAAAACAAGTAGGGGTCGCTCGCGTGTATAGACCGCGACAAAGAAACGGAACGCGAGGAATGCCAGGACGGCGTATTCGAAGACGTGGGCACTTTTCCGTTCCAGCACATACCAAAGCGGCGGCTCGATGTCCTGCCCGCTCCCCGGCATTTCGGAAAACGCGAAAATCACCACACACCAGATGAAGAGCGGGATGAACCTCCGAATCCGCACGTCCTCGAAATATCG
>CAZTYU010000006.1:0-15347 GCA_964617535.1 uncultured Bdellovibrionales bacterium
ACGACCGTGCCCAGTTCGAAAAATCCGACAGTTTCAGCAAGCTCTATACGAGCCAAACAGCAGCCATATTTGAACGAACGAGCAAGTAGACAAGCGGTATTACATATGCCTAAAAGAAGTAATGCTACTGAACGAATTGAACAGTACGATTTTGTCGACCAAGACATGATTGACGAAAACATCAAGAGCTATGGATCAGCTATCGGCGAGTTCTTGATAGAGTTCAGCGCCCTTGAGCACTCACTTAATCTACTTCTTGCCGAAAGAATTAATGGAAGAGCGCACGAACCTGGATATCAGGTAGTTGAACTTCTTAATACAAAAAACAAAATATCTCTTTTATCAAGGATGTCTTCCCTTGAGATGTTCTATGCACAAAAAGATAGTCTAGCTCTAAAGAAATTAAAGTCTCTAATCAAGAAACTAAATGAGCTTAATTCATTTAGAAACAAAGTTGCCCATGCCAATTGGATGAGTCTCTCCAAAGAAGGAACGGTTAGAACTAGAATTGTTGTTGACAGCGAAAGTGGTGCGGTAGAGTTTGAACGAACTCCTATGACTCCCGAGCTCATTGAGTTGCAAACTAATGAAGTAGTGATACTTGCTGCAGAACTTCAAGAATTCTTTGAAAATGACTTCCAACATTCTGAATAACTAAAGCAACCCGTTGTTTTATGAAAAATTTTCATTTTAGCCCTATAAAGAACAAGGAAGCGCTCATCGGGACAGTTAGATACACGGCGGCCAATTCTTCTGAGCTGTGTAGGAAAGTTATTGGCGAGTCCCTGCCATTACACTCGTTAACGATCTTCTCCCATAATGAAGACGAGTTCGAATCCTTGAAAGAATTGCTCAGTACCATGGGAACACCGTATAACGAAAACAATGGCCCACGTGTAACACTTCACGAGCCAATTGTCGTGGGAAGCAACACTATCACCCACCTTCGTATTCGTAAGCCTGACGTAGAGCGCCCGCAGGTTGGCTGTAATGATTTCGATGTCGAAGACTACGGAGCGTTCAAAGCAGAATATCTTACGAAACATCCTGACAATCTTATCCTCATCAAACGCCCGGATTACGAGATGATCGAGTTTCGTCATCCAAACTACGACGTCCTCGCCTACATCGTACAAAATAAGATTTAAGAAGCCCCCCTAGTGATGAACACCTACATCATACTCATTCGCGGCATCAATGTTGGCGGGAAGAATAAGATGCCGATGGCAAAATTAAAGGCTGTGCTCGAAAAGGAAGGTTACTCCGATGTTGCGACCTACATCGCAAGTGGCAACGTCATATTGCGGTCCAAAAAGAAAGCACTTGAAGTACAGGATCGGATTGAAAAGATCCTTCCAAAAAACTTCGATCTCGATAGCAAGCTCATCAAAGTGCTCGTACTCACCAAACAAGGACTCCAGTCTATCGTCGAAAACAAACCACGAGGCTTCGGCGAGCAACCAGATAAATACCACAGCGATGTTATTTTCCTCATGGGTATTCAGGCAGAAAAAACCATCAGTCTATTCAGCCCGCGCGAAGGCGTTGACAAAGTTTGGTCTGGCAAAGGCGTCATCTATTCGGAGCGCCTCAGCGCCTTACGTACCAAAAGTCGTCTCAATAAAATCATGAGCGAGCCAGAGTACCAATTCATGACGATTCGTAATTGGAACACCACTACGAAACTACTGGCTTTGAGCAGTTAGAATAGCTGTTTTTTCCCTATGAAAAATGCGCTACACTGAAGTGCAATCCTTAGGCTAAACGATATGAACAAACACACAGCATTCGTGCTTGCAGCACTCGTCACGGCGGTCAGCTGGTCTGGCGCGGCGTATCCGGCTGCGGCAGCCGAAACCGCGACCTGCGAACCGACCGTCACTACCAAGGAAGCCAAAGAAACCTCGGTGAAGCTGAAGATCACCTGCGCCGACTTCACGAAGACGAAAGTGACGATGAAGGTCCTCGTCACGAACAAGGAAACCGACAAGGACTCGACCAAGACGGTGAAGGCGACGCTCGGTAAGTCCGGCTCAGTCACGATCAAGATGAGCGGGCTCGACTCGACCACCGACTACAGCTTCAAGGTAAAAGTGAAGAAGTCCTCGGCCAGCAAGTACTCGGCCTACTCGACGAGCGTCGACGCCACGACCAAGGGCGCCGACTACGACATCGCGATCGACAAGATCAACGGCGTCACCGAAGACTCGGTGAAGCTCCACATCCAGAGCGATGATCTCGAGAGCGAGCGAGTGAACGTCATCGCCGCCTACAAGAAGAAGAACGACTGGAACACCAAGTCGTTTACCCTAACGCTCGATGGCGACGGCGAAGGCTCGTTCACGCTCGATGGCCTGAAGTCCGGCACCGAGTACAGCTTCAAGGTGAAAATCCGCGAAGACGGCGAATCGAGCTATTCGAAGTACTCCGAGATCAAGAAAGAGACGACTGACGAAGACTAGTCCGTATGGGCCGCATTTTTCTTTTTGTCTTGCTCGTCATCGCCTTTGCTGCCGGCATCGGGTACCGGCTCACGCACGGTGCGCCGGAAAACGCGGCTGCCCCGGCGCTCGCAGAGGAAATGTCGCCATCGCCATCCGTACCCACCGAATCCCCTGTCCCGGTCAAAACTGAACCGGTAGCCGTTGATGAGGAAGAAGTAACTGTCAGTGTGGATGAACAACGTTTCGAGAGCGAAGACGAGACCGAGGACACCGACGATTCCCTCACCATCGAAGTCGAAGAGGAAGAGTAAAAAAACGGCACATCGAGTTCGACATGCCGGTCACGAGTGACGCCAGGGGCGTATTTCAACGTCGGCTCCACGGATGCTTGCACACCTTATACCTCGACAGTTTCCCATCGAAATCATCCTCTCGATCCTGCACGCTGTGCCTCCAGACCTTTGAGCGCTTCAAAGCCCTCCGCCCTATCCTACACAAGCCTCACTAGTGGCAGCGAAAGACTAGCAAGCGATTGATGTTTTGGCCAGTTTAATTATTACCCGAGTGATACTGGACAATTGTTCGGATTCATGTTACTATTGTCAGTCCAAATTCTGGACCCTTCATTAACAACCGGGAGACTAGAGAGTGTACAAGATCTACTTCATCTACGCCGTCGCCATCTCGGCAATGTTCTTTGGTGGTGGCTATGTGGCCATCGTGGCCGCATCGCCCATCCCTCCGGACATGGCGGCACTCAGCTTCATCCTCACCTGGGTGATCCCGCTCCTACCGGGAGTGATATGCCTCTTCGTCGGCGTGCGCATCGTCACACGCCGGACGGCAGCTCCAGCCAAGATACGCTGGTGGGTGGCACTCAGCCTCATCGGGCTGGTAGCGATCGTCATCATCGCTCTCGCCGTGATGTGGTTCGGTACCGACCCGGTCCGAGTGACGGCCTTCAACTGGGCTTTCTACGGGATGCCCTTCCTGATCGTCGCTCACAAAGCGGAACAGCTGATGTGGCTGAAGTACGACTAGCCCACCCAACAAGGCCAGTGTCTACGTGACACGCGAACGACCCGCCGCAAGAGGTCGTTTTCTTTTTTCCTAAAATGCCTGAAAGCTTTTTTCTATCTCCTCGCGATTGAGGTTTTGGCCGATGATTACGATCATCGTTTCGCGCTTTTCATCCGTTTTCCATGTGCGGTCCGGGATGACGGTGTAGAGCGCATGGACGCCCTGGAGGATGGCGCGTTTCCCCGGGTACTCGTCGGAATGGATGATGCCCTTGTAACGGAGGAGGTCGGGGCCGAGGGTATTTTGAAGCTCCCCGATCCAATCATACAGCCGGTCGATAGGAATCGGCTTTTCTGTTTTTAGAACGATACTCGATATGCCGTGGGTGTGGCTCGTATGGTCATGGTCGTGCTCGTGTGCATGGGCCGAATCTGGTGCAGCAAAGAATCGCCGCTCCCGAAAAAGCTCGCTATTTTCCACCGCCCCGTTCACAGCATGGACGATCGGCGCGACTGCGTTGATGTCATGAATCTTTGCCTCGATATCCGTCACGCGTTTGGCTCGGTCCGCGTCCGGGATGAGGTCGGTCTTGGACAGGATAACGAGGTCCGCAAGCGCGATCTGTTCGGCTGCGACCGGGAGATACCCGAGCTGCTTTTCGATATGCATCGCATCGACGACGGTCACGATGGATGAAATCTCGTACGCGGCCATGAGCACTTCGTCCATCATGAATGTCTGAACGAGCGGAATGGGATCAGCGAGCCCCGTCGTCTCGATGACGATACGGTCGAATTCGAGCTTGGCCGCCCCGTCCATCTCGAGCCGGCGCCGGAGGAGGTCGGTCAGCGTTTCGACCAGGTCATTCCGTACCGTACAGCAGATGCAGCCGTTGTCGAGCGTGACGAGGTGCTCTTCGCCCGAAGCGACCAGCGCCCCATCGATATCGGCCGCGCCGAATTCATTCACGATGACCGCGATCTTCTCCTCCGTCTTGCTCCGCAGGATATGATTGAGCAGCGTCGTTTTCCCCGCACCGAGAAAGCCGGTCAGGATGGTGACCGGGATCTTCTTCCAGGGACGGGATTCGGGAGTGTTTTGGTTCATACGGATTGCACTGGGCATGATAGAGAGCTCGCTATCTTGCGTCAATGATTTTCTGGAATATTCGTGCCTGAACCGCTATAATGGAGGGGTATATTATGACTGAAAAACGCCTTTTTTTCGCGCTCCTCGCTCTCTTTGCGCTCTCTGCTGCGTACTTGTTTTCCGTAAATGAGCGCGGGCTCGATCCAGACGCCGGAAAAGACTGGTGGAGCGTCTCGTTCGCCGAACCAGGCAAGGAATCAAGCCTCGTCTTCATCGTCTCTAACCATACCGATACGGAGAGCTTTCGCTATACCGTCAGCGCCGAAAACCAGATGCTCGATACGGGCGAATTTTCGGTCGGGCGCGGAAACGATATGACACGGGTCCCCGCTGTCACTTCCCTGCCAGAATCCGGACGGATCACCATCACCGTTACGCACGAAGGCGAAGAGGAAATCATCTATCGTTCGCTATGAAGAAAGTCCTCCTCGCCACGCGGCCGATTGTGCCGCCCTGGGATGAAGCCTCCAAGAATTTCGCCTATTTCCTCGGAAAGACCGTCGCCGGGCATGAGCTGACGCTTCTCGGAACAAAGGAAACATCGCTCCCCGAGCTCCCGAAATCGGCGCACCTCGAATCAGTTTATCGTTCCGCGCATTTCGGACTGCGCGAAAAAGCCGATCTCTTTGCGTATCTCCGCTCGCACCGGCAGGCATTCGATGTCACACACTATCTCTTTACGCCGACGCGGCTCAACATCGGCGTCATCCGTTCGCTCGCCCGTCCCTCGGCCGGCAAGACGATACAAACCGTCGCCACCCTGCGGAGCGACCTGTATTCCCCGAAGACGCTGCGGAAGCTCCTCTTCGCCGACCGTATCACCGTCTACACCGACGCCACCAAAAAGAAACTTGAGGCGCTCGGACTAACGAATGTCGAACGGATCTATCCCGGCATCGATCTCGAACGCTATCAGCCCCGGACCAAGAATCAGGCCGTCCTCGATGCGTACAACCTCTCTCCAGACGATTTCCTCGTCGCCTACCCGGGCGAATACACCCGTCTCGGTGCGACCGACTACCTCGTCGAGACGCTCATCCGCCATTTCACCGGCGCCGTGGCCGAACCGTTCGTCTTCCTCTTTGCCTGCCGGATAAAGAACGAAGCTGATCGCATGAAACGCGAGGAAGTACGCGAACGTTTCCGCGCGGCCGGCTGCCTCGACCGGATCCGCTTCGAGGAAAGCGACGCAACGGCTGATATGTCCGCGGTCTATGACACCGCAGACGTCATCGCGTTCCCGGTCGGCGACCTCAAGGGAAAATTCGACGTTCCGCTCATCATCATCGAGGGGTACGCCTCGGGTAAACCGGTCATCCTCTCCGATCTCGAGGCGTTCCGAGAGTTTTCAAACGACCAGATTTCTGCTACTATTCCCCGGCTCGACAGTCCCGCACTCATCGAGAAAATCCTTTATCTAAAGCATAATCCGGACGAACGCCAGAAAATCGGTGCGGCCGCCCGGGCCTATGCGGAAACGCATTTTGACCTCCGGGAAACAGCGCGGCGCTACAGCGAGCTCTACGACCGGATCTAAACCAATATTTCCCCGCTATGTACGAAGAATCAATCAAGAAAGTCGGCCCCCACAAGCAAGAGATGAAGACGGGCGAGATGAAAGTCCCGGTCGTCTTCCATGTCGGCGAGGAGCTGATGCCGAGCGATGCGACCCTGGAGCAGCTCGAGAGCGTCGCATCGAATGACACCGTGTTCCATCACATCGCAGCGATGGCCGATGTCCACTCCAAGCCGGGCCGCAAGAACGCGACCGGCACCACCGTCACGTCCGAACACCACATCCTCCCGCAGGTGAACGATAGCGATCCAGCCTGCGGCATGCGCCTCGTAAAGACGAACCTAACCGAAGACAATATCACCCCCGAGGAACTCGACCGTCTGTTCAAAGCCCTCGTCGAGACGGTTCCGACAAAACGCTTTGTCGGCACCCGCGTTTCGTTCAATACCGTCGTCGATATCTGCCGCGGCGGCATCCGGCCGCTCATTGCCGCGCTTGGCATAGAGACCAAGAACGAGGAGACGCACTGCATCGAGGGCGGCAATTTCTTCGGCACCGAAGTCTCGCGCGAGAGCATTTTCAATGTCATCCCAAAACTCTTTCTCTGGTTCGCGACCTTTCGGCTCGGCATTCTCGGCGCCGCTGGCAATCACTTCCTCGACCTCATGAAAGTGACCGGGATCGAAGACGAGGAAACGGCCAAGAAATTCGGTCTCCGGAACGGGCAGTATGTCTTCATGGTGCACTGCGGCTCCGGCATCCTGGGCCAATACACGATGTACATGTACACCGCCAAGAAACGCGAGCATCTCTCCCAGGCCATCATGGTCGAACTCGGCAAGCTCCTCTTCCGTTCGCCGCTGAAACCCGTCTACAACCGCATCGCCAAAAAGATCCGCGAGTATGACTTCGGTGCCAAGAAAGAGCTCTTCACCTATGATGGCCACGGACCGGAAGGCGAGATGTACATGGCAGCGCGCAACGCCTGCTCGAACTTTGCCCATGCCAATCGCGCGGTCATCACCCACAACGTGAGCGAAACCGTGAAGCGTGTTCTCGGCCGCGACCCCGAACTCGAGCTCCTTTACGACATGCCGCATATCCTCGTCTCGGAGGAGGAGCACTACGGAAAGAAGATCTGGGTGCACCGCAACGGCACGTCAAGAGCCTACGGTCCAAGCCGCATGGCGAGTCATCCGCTCTTCAAAGAGACCGGCGAACCGGCCTTCATCCCCTCTTCCATGTCTACCGAAGCCTTCCTCTGTGTGGGACTCGACGGCAACGAATCGAGCTTCTACTCGTGCAATCACGGCGCCGGCAAAGCCAAGAAAAAGTCCGACGCAGTCGTCCCCGAGGACAAATCCGCGCTGCATGAGAAACTCGCCACTCGCGGCGTCCGACTCTATAACGGGCAGTCATCAAAAGTGATCGAGCAGGACAGCTCACACTACAAGCGCATCGACGACATCATCGCGACCGTGAAAGACAATCAGGTCGTGAAGCCCGTTGCCCGGCTCATGCCGGTCGCCATCATCATGTACTAATCCAGACGCGTCGAGGCGTCACTCGTACGTTGTAACTATGCAGATCATCACCTTCAGTGGCATCGACGGCTCGGGAAAATCGACCCAGCTTGCCCATCTCCGGACCCGGCTCGAAGCCGAAGGGAAACGCGTCGCGTACTTTCACGCAGTAGCCTATAGCCTGCCACAAGCGGCAAAAAGCCTTTTTCAGCGCGGCGTGAAGACCCCTGGAACCGCCAAGGCCGTGACCAAGAGCTCTACGCTCGGGGTGCTCCTCCGGCAAGGCGTGCTCCTCCTCGACCTCATCCGCTTCCGCCGCTACGTGAATAAACTGGAACATGAAGGCACCGACTACCTCCTCTCGGACCGGTACTTTTACGATAGCCTCGTGAATATCGCCTACCTCGACGGGACACCGCTCGATACGCCATACGCCCGTTATGCCGCCCGCTTCATCCCGAAGCCCACGCGAGCATTCTTCCTTTCGGTTTCACCGGAAAGCGTCATGCGCCGTGAACGGGCGCCAGAACAAGGACTCCAGTATCTCCGCGATAAACACCAGCTGTTCACCGAGGCGGCTACCCTCTGGAATTTCATAATGATCGATGCCGGACAGGATCTGGATAGCGTCGCTACATCCATCAATTCCGCCCTATGAAACACTTTTCCCGCTCGCTCGTCTGGCTCACGGTTTCTGAAATCGCTTTCAATTTGGCCGCGTACGTCGTCCACTCGGTCGTCGGTCGCATCCTCGGTCCAGCTGACTACGGACGCTACGGACTCGTCGTCACCTTCACGACCATGATCATCGTTCTCATCGGCAACGGCATTCCCACCGCGATGTCCAAATACCTGAGCGAGGTCCTCGAAACGAACCCGGAACGGATCGCGGCGATCAAGCGGCGGACTGCCATCCTCCAGACGCTCATCATTGGTGCTGTCACAGCCGCCTTTTTCCTCGCGTCTCCGCTCATCGCGAAACTCCTCCATGACCCGTCGCTCACTCGGCTTTTCCAGCTCTCCTCGCTCGTCATCCCAGCGTTTGCGGCGGCTTCCTTTTATCACTACTACCTCATCGGGCTCCACCTTTTCCAGCTACAGGCAATCGTGAAGATCATCCGTTCATTCGCCCGCGTCGGCTGCATCGCCCTCGCCGCCGTCTATTTCGGGCTCGATGGCGCCGTCGCCGGCTATATCCTCGCGCCGCTCCTCACGTTCATCGCTGTAGTCATCATCGACGAACTCTATATCAAACGCCGGCTCCGTCTCGGCGAACGGGCCATCGGGGTCGAATTCGATTTCCCCGCAAAAACACTTCTCAGCTATGCCGGACCGCTCACCCTCTTTCTCGTATTTTACGAGCTGATCCTGACGCTCGACCTCTATTTCGTGAAAGCCCTCCTCCAAGACGACCATCTGACCGGTCTCTACAATGCAGCGATCACAGTGGGGCGCATCCCATACTATCTCTTTGCAGCGCTCGCCATGATCATGCTCCCGGCGATCTCCAAGACGACCGCCGAACGCAATGACGCCGAGACCACATCTCTCGTCGAGCGCTCGCTCCGGCTCCTCGCACTCATCCTTTTTCCCCTCGTCGCACTTCTGTCGGCCTATGCGAACGAGATCCTGCATCTTTTCTATGGCAACCGCTATGACGGCGCAGCTGCCGCCATGCAGGTCTTCGCTGTCGGTGTCGGCTTCCTCACGGTCTTCTATGTCCTCGCTTTCGCACTGAACGGCGCGGGGAAAGTAGGTATTCCGCTCCGTCTCTCAATCGCCGGCTTCCTCGGCATGCTCATCCTGAACTTCGCGCTCATCCCACCACTCGGGATCGTTGGTGCCGCGCTCGCGACCACAATCGTCTCTGGCATCCTCATGCTGGCAATCCTCGTCTATACCGAGATTCACTTTCATGCAAAACTGTCTTTCCGCCTCATCATCACTTCAATCATTTCTGCTATCGGGATCAGCCTACTTGCCAGCCACGTCATGCCTCGTGGTCCTTGGAGTTTTCTCCTCTCTGGAATCCTCCTCACAGCCCTCTACTACGGGGTGCTTCGCGCGGCGGGAGCCCTTACCGATGATGATCTCGGTCCGATCGCCCGGCTGCTCCGAAAGAAATCCTGAGGGATTTCCCAGTTGACAAAATATTGATAAATTTCTCACTTTGTGGCATTTTAGAGTCACGAACAAGGGTGATGTTTCGTTGTCTCTCCCCCTCAACCGATTGGAGGTCCGACATGTCCGCAGTTCCTATCGTATTTCCCGACCCATTCAGATGGGTCGCGCTCTGGTTCCGCCAGTACGACGAACGGCTCGAGGCGTTCTCTCGAAATTGGATCGAGCTCCTGCGCCGCTTTGGCGCTCGTCCGGAAACGCTTTCGCCGCAAGACATCGCGGTCGCTCGCATCAACCAGATCCAGGTACTCCTGTACCGAGGCTATATCCGCCGCAAGAAGCTGAAGAAGCTCAGAAGCCGCGAACGCGAGATGCAGCGCTTCGCGAACTGGATGCACCGTCATTCAGGGAACTTCCGGAAGCTTCTGGATGTCTACCCGGAATGGCTCAGCCAGTTTGACGATCCGGCCTATTCCCGGACGCGACTCATGAGAACCATCGCGTTCCACCTGTACCAGTGACGCCCCACCCGGCGCCGCTGCCGAAAAAGTCCGACCGCTCGAAACGAAGCGGACGGACTTCTTTTTTTACTGACCCGGTTCCGAATCCCAGCTTTTAGTGATATCGAAGATTACCGGGCGACGGCCAAAGTGCTCGAAGCGAAGCGTCGCTCTCTTTGAGCGGGAGAAATACTCAAGACTGATCGCTGCAAAAGCACCAAGTCCTTCCTCGTTCACTAGTGTATCGCTGATGAGATAATGTACGTCATTCACTTCCGCATGCTGCGGCCGCGGCGTATGACCGGAAACGACTGCGACGACATTGCTGTGTCGTTCGAATACCGCCCGGACCGCCTCCTCGTTCAGGATATTCCGAGCCAGGACATTGTCGACATTGTGGGCCGTAATCGGACTATGGTGGCTAAAGACCAAGGTAGGCCGATTCGTTGTCACTGCCGCTTCAAGCCAACGGAGCTCCCGGGCGCTCACATAGCCCTCGGCATACTGTTCGCTCGATCTTGGCGAATCATCTTCTTTATTAAAGTTGGTATCAAACACGACGATACGCCAATCACCGAGATCCGTCACACTATGCGCCGAGCGTATCTCGAGGATCTCCATCACCTCCGCCTTTGTGAGCGAGCGCATGTCGTGATTGCCGAGCGCATATACGCGCGGCGCCTCGAGACGCTTGAAGACATCATTCACCTCGCGGAGCTGGCGCTTGGCCGTCTCGGGTTTCACCCCGCTGCTCTCGACATAGTCCCCGCCACCGACCACGAGATCCGGATGAAACTCCTCGTTGAAATAGCGGACAACTTTCTCGAGCTCTCCGGGCGCCTGATTAGTGAGTTTATGCGAAAGCCGCTTCCGGCTCCCATATTCCCAATCCGGACTGAAACCAATCCGAAGCCTCGCCGGCTCTTCGTGTACCGGAGCCGACTGGTAGCGGCATACGGCCAAAACGCCAGCTGTGAGTACGGCCAGCAGTATAGGTACGCTAACGATAGTCAATCGGCGTGTCATCGATCCGAATGAGCGGCCGAACGCCCGAAGCGAAAGACCGAAATATCGCCGCGGACATTGGCATTGGAGACGCGCTCCCAGTTCTTCATCACATACTGCTCTACGTCGGACGAGATATAATCTTCATCATTCCCGGAATAGATGAACCAGCCGGACGGATGTTCGGTCTCGATTCGCTTGATTTCAGCGAGCGAAAGCTTCGCATCGGAAAGCTCCCCGCCGAAATCAATCGTCTCTATGTTCGCGCCGCTCCAGTAATAGTTACGGAAGTTGCGTGTGATGAGTACATCGCCCGCAACTTTCTCTTTCTTGAAGTAGGCGAAGACCTTGCGATAGTTCGGATTTCCGCCGGTCGATGTCTCGTGATAGGTGTTGTTATCTTCGAGGAAGTATCCGAGATTTGGCACTAAAACAAGGAGGGAGATACCGGAAACAAGGGCTTTCCGCCAGTTCCACCCCTCCCCGATGGCGCGCCGTAGGAACTCGAATATCCCCACGAGGCCCGCCGCCGCGAGGATCATGCCGAATGACTGAACGAAGAAGATATATTGCGGTCCGACGTTCCGCCGCCAAAGGAAAATCGCCATAAGGAGCGGTACGAGGTACGCGAGTACGAGGTACCAGGCCGCTTTGCGATGCTCCGATTCTCGCGACAGGTAAACGGCACCGAGCGCGATGAGAAGTGCACCGACGACGGGCGTCGCAAAATCATTGAGAGCGTGACTCAAATAACCGAAGTGATCGTCAAAGAAGACGAGTTCCTGGGTAAAAGCACGGATAGCTTTCGGAACGGCCAGGATAAGCACGGCCGCACCCGCAAGGCCGAGAGCGACTGAATACCCGTAGCGATTGCGCCAAGTACCCGTCGCTCGGTACGCGAGGGCGGTCTGGACCATGAGAAACACACCGAGCGATAGAGGCAAATGTGCCGTCATCTGATGTACCGAGAGCGAGAGCGGGATAAGTGCGATACCGAGAGCGAGGTACGGGAGATGAAGGCCGTAGCGAGCCGAAACTTCCCGGAGGAGTCGTATTTTCCCCGCATATGCACGCTCGTAGGCTGCGTAAAAGGCGGTCGCAGCGGCAAGATACAGCGGGAAAAACATCGCGTACATGCGAAGACGCCGGCTGAAGATGATCGCGGAGACCGAGACCGCGCAGAGTAAAGCGGCAACGAGACCAATATCGCGCCGCGCCGTAAAGATCCAGGCCGACCAAAAGACGACCAGGATCGCGAAAAGTCCCCAGAGCGCGCTCACCGTTCGGGCATTTGCTTCGGTTGGCGGGAGGAAATCGAAGAGTGCCGCGACCTGCCACTTGTACGGTGCAGCGCGTTCATCGCGAAGCACGTTCTCATTCACCGTACTCGCTGTGCCGTGATTGAAGTCCCAGGCTCGCCACTCGCCCAGCTGGTGATACCCGTAGGCCGAGTTGATATCGAGGAATTCGTCAGCGACAAATGAATTATTTCCAAGTTCGTAGAAGCGAAGCGCTGCACCGATGAGAACGATGACAGCAAGTATCTGTATGGACCGTTTCCAATCAAGCATAGGGCGTATTTATTCCGACTGATTATTTACTTCGTCTTCGATACTGTCGAGCTCACCCGTCTCCTCATCTCCCCCTCCATCCGACCGGCTGAAATACTCGTTCCACGTATAGCGTGGCGGCGCCTTCGAATCGCTCGGCTTGGGGACGGAAAAATCTTGCCGCTCGCCGATAATTGCTGCCGGTTTTGGAACGAGTTCGATCACAATCAATGTCCCGAACGTAGTCGTCGCTCCGACATCGTAATTCACGCGATACTTCCGGAGCGCATCGTCGATATCTGACTGTGCCCGGAGGACGAGATAGTATACGCCTTCTCGATAGATACCATCATAGCCGAGAACGGCATTTTCAATGCCGCGGCGCTCGAGGAGATATTTGAGCGCGCGCCGGTGCTGCGGCTCGCTGAACATGTAGACCGGATAGCCGTGTTCGGCGGACTTCGTTGCAAGGAAGTCGATGATCGCGTTTTGCTGCGCGAGTGTCACTCGAATGCGTTCTTTCAATATCCGGTCCGGAGCGTTTTTGACCGGTTCGGATCCCGCTCGCGAGAGCTCGTCAAAACGCAGCTGGAGCGAGGCGATATTCAGCGTCACGAGGGTCATGACGAGCCCGGCAGCAAGGGTGTGCCCAAAACTGTAGCGAGTAAAGAGTTTCGTCAGGGCAAATCCAAGGCAGCCGATGAGGATGAAGAAGAAAGCGCCAGCGAGGAGAAAGAAGCGCGGCGCCATGCCGTAGGCGAGCGGTGTAAACAGTACGAAAGTGATGACAAACCACAGGCCCGTCACAATGAGCACATCCCGTCTCCGGCGTTCCTCCTCACGCAAAAGAAGACAGAAATACGCGATGATCGAAAGTCCGAGAAGTACTGCCATGCCGAGCCCGTAGGGCTTCCCCACATCGCACTTGCCTTGGCAAACGATGCTAACGCCTTCGGCTGTCTCTACCCTCGGCAGCGTGCCGCCCTCGAAGCCCGTCAGAATGACGAGTCCCGCGAGTACATGTTCGGACCCGTTTCGGATGAACTTTTCAAGGAGTACATGTTCCTCTTTGGTTGATTTCTCGGTGATGGCCCCAAAAAATTCTCGCGTATTGGCTCCGCCGGTGGCGAGTTCGTTCAAAAGCATCGGCAGGTACAAAAGCGTTACGATCGCAAGTGCGGCGCCCCAAGTACGCGGCCGAAACACTGGGCGACGGATAAGAAGAAAGAGTGCAAAGAATATCGGTACTGCGAGAAAGGCGAGAAAATGGAGTTCGGTCGCGATGCCGAATGCGAGCACGGAGACGAGAAACCAGCGGCCCGGATTTCGTTCGCTCCCACCAACCGACCGGAGGAGTGCGTACGTACCAAAAAGAATGAAAAACGGCAGCATGTTCGGATTCCAGGCGAAACGGCCGTACATCACGAAATACTCAGAAACCGCAAAGCCGAGCGTAAGAAACAGCGCCAGCCAATCGGGAAAAAGCCGCCGCGCGAGAAAGAAGAAGACAATGATCGATGCGACTGAGGCAATGAGGACGACGGCCGCAAAGCCAGCTGGTGACGCTCCAAATACGAGCGCTCCCGCATACTGGAGATAGTAGAATGCCGGACCGAGCCGGAGAAATGTCCCGCCTGCTTTCGGTCCGAGGAGCGGGAGCTCGCCGGGGCCGCCCTCTATGGCAGCATCGATGACCCGTGCATCGCGCGCCTGATCCAGCTCGAAATGGAGCCAGTCCGCAAAGTGATAGGACCGCAAGGTGAAGCCAAGAGCGATGATGAGGGCAAGCCCGATCCAGACGAGTTGCCGCGACGTGCCTAAAGCCATCTTTTCAGCGAGGCTTTTTCCCTCTATGATAAGGGAAAAGGCTCTCTATTAAGCCCTTTTATTGTATACTTTTCTCGCCTCTAGGGCAAAACTATGGCGCAAAGAATTCTCCCCATCGTCCTATCGACACTCCTCGCCGTAAACACGCTCCTTTTCGTTGCTCAGCAGTTCAAGTGGCTCCCTGGAGCGAAATTCACCGAGAGCAATGATCCCTTCTACTTCGCCTTTGCTGTCCTCGGCATCCTTTCCGTCGGCACCGTCTTTTACTTCATGCGGACGATCCGATTCCGAGCCATCCTCGAGAAACTCCTCATTATTGGTTTTCCCTCGGAACTCATTCTCATTTTTGGACTCTCCCAATCGAAGAATTTTCACTATGTTTTCCTCGTTGCGATCGGATTTTACATCCTTGTCGCGGGAATGGTAGCGGTCCATGTCTATATCACCCGCGTGACCGGCGAACGGCCGCTCCTCGCGCACGCACTCCGCTCCATCCTCCCCTGGTTCCGCGCGCAGGGGACCGCTTCGCTCCTCGCTGTCGTCATGCTGACGGGAATCTTCTTTTCGTTCGGCTACCGCGGACTGACTGAATTCGCTGCCGTCGATGAGCCACTCTGGACCGACGGCCGTATCTCCAAGTACTGGCACAACATCGAAGAGCGCGACTGGCGCGGCACGCGCATCAGCGACAA
>CAZTYU010000006.1:15447-18651 GCA_964617535.1 uncultured Bdellovibrionales bacterium
CTCCTCTCCTCGCCCAAAACCGTCCTAGGGCGCGCCGATATCCTCGGTATTTTCCTGGCAAACTTCTATCCCCTCCTGTTCGGACTCGTCCCGCTTGCGCTCTTGGGTCTCGTTCTAAGTGCCTTCCTTGTCCTGAAAAAGGAATTCTTCAAGCAGGATGCGCCTCGTCTCGCGTTCTATCTCATGGTATTTATCCTCCTCTATTACGTGGGCGCGACAGGCAATGGCGTCGCGATGATCGTCCGCTACCAGATCATCCTCTTCCCGGTCGCTGCCATCCTCGGCGGCATCGGTGTCATGGCGCTCTGGGATCGCTTCGCCCCCGCCAAAGAAAAGCGTTTTGCTTTCCCATCGCTCTTCGCGCTCGTTACCGGGCTTGGCATCGCGACACTCTCCCTGACGCCGTTTCCTCTTTCCTATGCCTCTAGCCTGCTCCCGAGCCAGTACCACACCGATGTAAAGGACATGGGTCCAGGCAGCTATGAAGCCGCTGCTTGGCTAAACCAGCAGCCGAACGCCGAAGACCTCATCATCTGGACCGACAAAGACGGAGTCTGTAAGTTCTTCGTCGGAAAATGCCGCCGCGGATTTGGCAATTATGATGCCCGGCGCTACGAGGGGCTCGACTATATCGTCGTTTCCTCGGGCCGCGAAAGCCGTACGACCAAAATGATCGTCGGCCAGGTGAACAGCGGCGTCCCCGCGATCCGTTACGATCAGTACTACCAGATGGAAAGCCCGGCCCATGAAATCCTCATCAACGGACGCGACAACCACTTCGTGAAAATCTACCCGTACACCGGAAATTAGCGGCGGCGTTTGTCGGCCAAGTATCCCGGCACAGCGATAAAAGAGATAAGCATTTGAAGTAATCGCGAGGCCAGTGCTGCCGTCACTGCGAGCTCAGCCGATACGCCGACGAGACCGAAGAAAAACACATACGACCATTCTTTCACGCCGATATTATTGATCGATATTGGTATATTGGCGACGAGCGTCGCAGCGAAGATCGCGCTCCCGAACGCAATCAGCGAGAGCTCGGCTCCAAGGCTCGAAAAAAGGAGATAGTTGCTTCCGCCGATACCGATAAGTGTGAACGCGGCTGCCCAGAAAATGGCCTTTCCGTACACTGCCGAGTCAGCCAGCGGCTCAAAATCGCCAAGCAGCTCTGACGGTCGCTCCCAGGGAAGGAGTCCGATCACGAAAGTCGCCAGCCGGTAGAAACGCTGGACAAAAAAGAGTGCCATAAGCATGGCAAATGCCACCGAGAGCGTGATACCGGAAAAAATGATGAAGGCGGGCTGCTCCAAAAGCCTCTGCCATGGGAGAAAGGCCAGGCCTACTCCCGCAAACAGGAATAATACGAGAAGCCCGGTGATCCGATCGAAAAAGACGGTCGCAAAAGCCCGAGACCGTTCGCCTGTTCGACTCATCCAAAGTACCCGGTATGCATCGCCCCCGACTGTCGATGGGAGAAAATTATTGATGAACGCGCCCGTCAGATAGGCGAGCGTTCCGTCTTTGACTCTGAAATTGAAGCCTTGGATTCGGGCGAGATACTGCCATTTGGCGGCTGAGATGACATTGCCCGCGAGCTGAAAGCTGATATATCCGAGAATGAGCGGTAGCGATGCATGAACCGCGATATTGCCGACGATTCGCCAATCTACCTGCCCCACGAGCCAGTACACCAAAGCTGCGCTGACCACGAATTTTACGATAGTTTTCCAAAGCTTCATGCCTTTCACTATAGCAAGTCCGGCTTGTTTTAGCCTATTTCCTACATTGACTTTTTCATAAAAATATGCTATCATATACTGTCGCGTGCCAAGGCGTGCGCGATGCCGAGTCCCCTGTCGCAAGACAGGTTTGAAAACCGGGATGCCTGAGAGGAAGAGAACCTCGATGGCCTACCAACTGGAGAGAACCATGTCCCTACTTCATTCGAAGAATGTCGGTGCCCTCGTTCGCTGCTTTGCCCGCGAACCCGGCCTGGTCGACAACGCCGTCACGCTCGCCCTCGCGAGTGTCGAACGGATGCTGTCCGTCGAGGTCGGCGGCCGTTTCTTCGTCTCGCGCGTCGAGATCCTCGTCCCCATGGACGATGCCTACGCCGAGAAGGACTGCGGCGAAACCGCGCCCAAGCTGCGCGAGGCCATCCGGGCCAAGGGCTGGAAGGGAGTGTTCGTTTCCGAGGTCAAGCACGGCGACATCTTCGTCGGCATCTTGAACTACGGGACGGCCAAGCTCCTCCGCGCCGGCTGCGACTACGGCATCATCCTGTCCAAGGAGGCCGAGGCCTACTTCACGGCCGAAGCCGCCGAAGACCTGGTCACTGCCGCCGAAGCGGGCGCTCTCGCGATGGGACTCGCCATCACCGAGCTGACCGAGTCGATCATGCAGGGCCGGATCGCGAACACCTTCGCCATGTGGAACCTGATGGCGCTCATCCAGGTGGGTGGCTTCGACCTCCGCTCGGCCAAGCCGAAGAAGGACGCAGCGATCAAGTCCCGCGCGGAAGCCTGGGACGAGGCCAAGAACTTCTACGTCTACGACAACGCCGGCGTCGAAGAGATCGTGCCGCTCATCCGGCTGGTGCGCACCTTCGGCCCCTGCGTCGCACCCATCCTCCCCCGAGGCAACGGCGTGAAGGTCTGGCAAGCGCCCGACCCGAAGACCGACCCGGAAGGCTACATCCGCCACGTGAACAAGCTCGGCACGAAGTTCGTCCGCCAAAGCTACTTCGCTCAGGCGGAAAGCACCGACCCCGAGCTGTCCTTCATGAAGGGCGGCGTGATGGCGAGCTACCGCCATTCCGACTACATCAAGTGACCCTCGGGTCACCATGATGAGAGCCGGCCAAGTACACTGTACTTCGGCCGGCTTTTTCTTTTTACGGAAGTGTTATTGCTTCTTCGACTCGGCAAGTACGGCGTAAAATTGCCGAGCGACTGCAGACCAACTCCGTGCTTCGGCTCGGCGGCGGCTCTCGATGCCAAGTTCCTTCGAAAATTCCGGTTCGTCTGCAATTCGAACGAGCGCAGCAGCAAACGACTCAGCATTTTCAGGATCGATGAAAAGACCGTTCGCGCCATCAGTCACGAGCTCGGCCATCCCGCCCGTCCCCGAAACGATGAGCGGAAGTCCGGAGGCAAGCGCTTCGAGCGCGCTATTGCTCATCCCCTCATTTTTTGACGGCAGAAC
>CAZTYU010000006.1:18751-56370 GCA_964617535.1 uncultured Bdellovibrionales bacterium
AGGCAAGCGCTTCGAGCGCGCTATTGCTCATCCCCTCATTTTTTGACGGCAGAACAAACGCATGCGCACGCTGATAATACGGCGCCAGCTGCTCATGCGGCACGCGGCCGATGAATTTTACCCGCTCTAAAATCGCGAGCTCTTTGGCCCGTCCCTCGAGCATTTCCTTCTGTTCGCCCTCACCGATGAGATGGAGCTCCATCGGCCTCTCTGTACTCTTAACAGCGATAGCAAACGCCTCGATAAGGTGATGGATGCCTTTTCGCGGAGTCAGGCGAGAAGTAGAGAGAAATACTGTTGCTTCTGCCAAGCGTTTATCCTGATCAGGATGGAAAGTTTCCGTATCGACTCCGTTTTGAATGATCTGCATCGACTGACGCGGGTCTGTTTTTTTCGCCAGATCAGAGAGTCCCGTGCTATTCGGAATCACAGCCGCGGCACGGTGCCAGAGGAAAAGCACCAGCGGCTTCGCAAAGAGATAGAACCGGTCGTATTTCTCGCTGAAGCCCGGTACGTCGGCGCCGCGAAGCGATACGACATACGGAATACCGAAGGCGACTTTCACGAGGTAGGCAAGGAAACCGCAAGGTACCGTGAAGAATGCTAGCGTCGCGTCGAACGGGCGCTTTTTCGTCTCAAGCCGGATGAAGCGCCAGAGAAAAAACGCTGCTTTCACCGAGTAAACGAAGATGTCTCGGAGCGACTGAGAATGGAGCCGGTCCGGATTCTTACCGATCGGAAGCCGATGGACGTAAGTCTCACCACCAACGCGGATATGCTCCAACGCGCTACCGACAGCCGCCGTCACGAGGTGGACTTCAATATTCGGGTCCTTGGCCCACTCGCGGAGTATTGCTTCGGTCGCCACGCTCGCCCCCCCGCCCAAGGGCGGATACTCGTAGTTGAGGAAGAGAATTTTCATGAAATTGGCAAATACTCCGCTAGACGCCGACGCCGAAGTACGTAAAGCCAGCCGCTTCAGCCTCGCCCCGCTCGAGTACGTTGCGGCCGTCGTAGATAATCCCGCCCTTCATATATTTCTTCAGCTCTGTGTAATCAACTACGCGGAATTCATCCCATTCGGTCGCAATGATGAGCGCATCAGCACCCTTGAGGGCATCCATCGCCTTCTTCACGTAGGTGAGATTCTTTTCCGTTAGAGCCTTGGCTGCATTCTCCATCGCGACCGGATCGAACGCCCGGACTTTCGCCCCGGCGTCGAGGAGCTCGCTGATATTCATGAGTGCTGCCGCTTCGCGAACATCATCGGTCCGCGGCTTGAATGCGAGCCCCCAGACAGCGACGGTCTTATCTTTCATCTTTTCGCCCCAAAGCTCTTTCAGTTTCACGAACGGCCGAAGACGCTGACCCGTATTCACCTCGTCCACCATTTCGAGCAGACGGAAATGGGACTGGAATTCATGGCCCGTCTTGATAAAAGCTTTCACGTCCTTCGGAAAACATGACCCACCATAGCCGATGCCGGCATAGAGGAAGCGCGATCCGATCCGGTTGTCATAGCCAAGGCCGCGAGCAACCTCCTTCACATTACCGCCAGCTGATTCGCAGAAATTTGCCACCTCATTGATAAAGGTGATCTTCATTGCGAGGAACGAATTGGCCGCATATTTGATGATCTCGGCGCTCCGGACATCGGTCAGCATGAGCGGGCGTCCGGCACGCGCGATCGGCCGGTACACCTGTTCCATGATCTTCTTCGCTTTGGCTGACGACGTGCCGACGACGATACGGTCCGGGTTAAGAAAGTCCTTCACCGCAGCGCCTTCACGGAGGAATTCGGGGTTCGATACCACCTCAAACGGATATTTTCCCTTAGAAGACTCCTTGATGATGCGCGTTACTTTTTCCGCCGTTCCGACCGGCACAGTCGACTTATCAACGAACAGCTTGTAGCCATTCAGATGCTTGCCAAAAGCTTCAGCGGCCGAAAAGACATACTTCAAATCAGCCTCACCGGTAACGGGATCCTCAGGTGTTCCCACCGCCATGAAAACGACATCCGATGATTGTATGGCCTCTTTCAGATCGGTTGTGAAACTGAGCCGGCCCTCTTTCACGTTGCGCTCCACTACTTCCTCGAGGCCGATCTCATAGATAGGGATGATTCCCTTCTTTAGCTTCGCGATCTTCGTTTTGTCGACGTCGGCACAGATGACCGTGTGACCGATTTCTGCCATGCAAGCGCCCGATACCAAACCGACATACCCCGTCCCGAGAAAGGAGAGCTTCATACGCTATTCCGTTACTGATGAGTAATGACGTCCTTGATGTTGTAATTCATCCGGTGCCGCGCCTGATAGTAGCTCTTCACCGAGATGTCCGCGAGGAGGCCCGAAATGAAGAACTGAATGCCGACAAGCGTGAAAAACACGCCAATGAGCGGCCAGAGACGCTCCGAAAGCGAGGCGCCAAAGACGAGTTTCTCAACGAGCATCCAAACCAAAATCGACGAGCCGAGTACAAAAAGCATGACCCCGACGCCGCCGAAGAGGTGAAGCGGGCGATGCGAATACTTCCGCCAAAACCAGATCGACAGCATATCGACGAAGCCCTTCATGCCGCGTTTCCAATTGTATTTGGTCACGCCGTGAAGCCGCGGATGATGACTGACTTTCACCTCAGCCACGCGGTAACCCTCGAGCTGGAGGATGGCCGGGATAAAACGGTGCATCTCGCCGAAAAGATCGACGTCCTTGAAACACTCTCTCCGATACGCCTTCAGACTGCAGCCCGAATCATGGATATTGTCATGGATGAGGAACTTCCGGAGGAGATTGGCGATGCGCGAGGGAATCTTCTTGCTCCACGGATCCTGGCGTTTATGACGCCAGCCGGAAACGACATCGTACCCCTCGTCGATCTTGGCCAGGAGGAGCGGGATATCGGCGGGGTCGTTCTGGAGGTCGCCATCGAGCGTGATGACGATATCGCCGGTTGCCGCTTTGATCCCAGCGTCAAACGCCGCAGTCTGGCCAAAATTCTTCCGGAACACGATAAGCTTTACCGGGCTGCACGACTCGGCCTCCTCGCGCGTTTTGTCTTTCGATCCGTCGTCAACAAAAATGATCTCGTACGGATGGCCGGATTTTTCGAGCGCTTCCTTGATGCGGCGATGAAGTTCGAGCACGTTCCCCTCCTCGTTATAGAGCGGGACCACGACCGATAGCGAATATTTTCCTGTTTCCATGGATTCAGTTTATCCCATACGAGGGCCATTGGCAAAACTTATTTTGATGCTTTTACCGGAAAATGTCTTGACAAATTGTCATATTTCCGGCAGTATACATAAAATTCAATTTATGCGCATACTCATCTCGGGCGGTGCCGGGTTCATCGGTTCTCATGTCGCCGATGCTCTCATCGAGCGCGGCCATCGAGTCACCATCCTCGACAATCTCGTGAGCGGGAGCGAAGAGAACGTGAATCGCCGCGCCAAGTTTCATAAATTTGATATTGGCAATCGGAAACGGCTGGAGAAGCTGTTTGAGAAAGTCCAGCCCGAAGCAGTTTTTCACTTCGCCGCCCAGATCAATGTCCGAACCTCTGTTGAAAATCCGTCAGCGGATGCCGAGACGAACATCATGGGCAGTCTCTCCCTCATCGAGCTCGCTGCGAAGCACGGCGTAAAGAAATTTGTCTTTTCCTCGACTGGCGGCGCCATGTTCGACGACACCACCCCGCGCCCCACGTCCGAATCAATCCCTGCGGCCCCGCTTTCCCCATACGGCATCGCCAAGCTCTCGATCGAGCACTACCTGCGTTTCTTCCGCGAAGTCCGCGGACTCCCGTATGTCATCCTCCGCTACGCTAATGTCTACGGTCCACGGCAGAATGCTCATGGCGAGGCCGGCGTCATCTCTATTTTCCTCACCCGCATGCTCGAAGGGACCGCTCCGACGATCAATGGTGACGGGATGCAGACTCGTGACTACGTCTATGTCGGCGATGTCGCCGAGGCCAACGTAAAAGCGCTCGATTCGGCGATCGAAGAAGGCGTCTTCCATATCGGCACCGGCATCGAGACGAGCGTGAACGACATTTTTCGCATGCTGAATTGGCAGTTCGGCAAAGCGTTCGAGGAAGTCCATGGACCAGCAAAGCCGGGGGAGATTGCCGCCAGCGCCCTGAATGCCCGGCGCGCCAAAGAAATCCTCGGTTGGGAACCAAAAGTCGCCCTCTCCGAAGGCCTCGTCGCCACCGCCACTTGGTTCAAGGCCCGCGCCCGCGAGAGTTAGGAGGGAAACCTAGAATAATGGCTTAAACATGCTATACTAGTGGCATGTTTTGCTTTTTCTGAGCCTTTTCTATGCATCCTTCGATTTCGATCATCATACCCTGCTACAAGGAGCGCGAAGTGATCACCTCGAATGCGCTTGCCATCGATACGTTCGTGCGCGAACGCTTCCAAGAGCACGAGATAGTCGTCGTGACCGATGGTAGTCCGGACGGTACGGCCGGCGCCGTTGAACAGCTGAAGCAAAGCCGTCCTGAACTCCCCATCGTACACATCGCCTTTCCGAAAAATCGCGGCAAGGGCGCCGCGGTGCGCGCCGGATTCCTCGCGGCCAAGCACGAGCTCGTCATCATGATCGATGCCGACCTCACCATCTCGATCGCTGAACTCGAAAATTTTCTCCCCGCCATCGAACACGCTGACATGGCGATCGCCTCGCGCCTCGTCCCCGGAACCGTGTTCGAGGAACCGACTCCATTCCGCCGGGTCCTGACCGCCCGCGTCTTTCATATTCTCCAGATCCTACTCCTCGGCAATTTCGAATTCTCTGATACACAGTGCGGATTCAAGCTCTTTCGCCGCGAACGAACGCTGCCAATTTTCCGAACGCTCACCATCGACCGCTTCGCTTTCGACGCTGAGCTCCTCTTTCTGGCCCGGCGGATGAACCTCCGCGTCGCCATCCTCCCGGTCCGGATCCTGAAAGATGCCCGCAACACGAACGTCAGGATAGTGAGGGACTCCCTCAACATGTTTGGCGCGCTCCTCAAAATTCGTTGGAATGAATCGCTCGGCCGCTATGACCAACTCCACTGACGCTATCCGATCAAAATCCGTTTTCGTCGTCCTCCCCGCTTGGAACGAATCGACCGTGCTTGCCGATGTCTTGGCCGAGATCCGAGATGCCGGATATCATCGCATCGTCGTAGTCGATGATGGATCGAGGGATAAAACTTTTGAGGTAGCCAAAAATGCCGGTGTCACAGCGATTCGGCATCGGTTGAATCGCGGCAAGGGTGCCGCCACCAAAACCGGTATCGAGGCAGCCAAGCTCCTCGGTGCCGACACAATCGTCACCATGGATTCCGATGGTCAGCATAATCCGGCCGATATCAGAGCACTCATCCGACCGATCGATGAAGGACAATCCGACGTCGTGCTCGGTAGCCGACTCATCAATTCACGCGGCATGCCATGGCACAAAGTCGTCGCCAACTGGATTGGCAATGCAGTCACCTGGTATTTCTACGGACTTTGGGTGACGGATAGCCAATCCGGATTCCGTGCATATTCAAAGCACGCGGCCGCACTCATCAATACGCGCTCCGATCGCTACGACTACGAGAGCGAAGTCATCCGCGAGATTTACCTCCACAAGCTGCGGTATGCCGAAGTCTCGGTCGACGTGCGCTATACTGGCTATTCGATGGGGAAACCGGAGCGCCAGAGTTTTGTGAACGGACTGAAGACGTTTGGCCGGATCATTTGGAGACTGCTCACCTAATTTTTATCGCATAGCACCAGTATGAAGATCTATCAGCTCATTATTCTCTTTATCTCCGTTTTCATGATGTATGAAGGCGTCGAGAAGTTTCTCCGCCACCAAACCGGCCAAACGTTCATGAAGCTCGCCGCTCGCGTGGCGATCTGGGGCGGTATGGCAGCCGTTGTCACCTTTCCAGGGCTTACCAATACGCTCGCAGCGCTCATCGGGATCGAGGGCAATATCAACGCCGTCATCCTGACAGGATTCCTCCTCGTATTTCTCGTCCTCTTTAAGCTCCTGTCTGCTGTCGAACGACTCGAGCAGCAAGTGACCCTCTTCACCCGCGAAGATGCCCTGAAAAAACTGAAAACTCCGGAATCGCATGACTAGGACCATACCCCGCTTTGGACTCCTCTTCTGGGTTAACTCGACTGCCTTTGGGATTTTCGCCGCTTTCTTCTTTTTTCCGGCGCTCCAAGAGGGCACCATCGGTGGATATCTCTATTCGCTCGTCGCGCTCTTCATCGCTTTCTTCGTGAACGGGCAAAACATCGTTGCGATCATGATACCCCCCTGGAGAGGTCGCCTCACTCTCCTGGAGAAGATCGCGGCTGTCACCCTTGTGGCGATTTTTGCCGCTCCTCTCGCAGTAACACTAGCTTCACAGGCTGTCACCGAAGGCCTCCACTTTGTCCCGATTCTTCTCGCCGGCTTTACCAGCTGCCTCGCCGTCTGGATGCAGCCGTTCTTCTGGGAAGACAGCGATAAAACTACCTCGTACTCGCTTCACCTGCTGCCAGCCGGGCTTCTCGCCACTACGCTCTATGCCGTTTTGTTCTACCACCTGACGACCGCCTATTACGCGCTCCCGGATTTCGATCCATACTATTGGCTCCAGAAATTCCAGACTGAATACGCGAGCGACACCGTAACCGGCATCCACCTCCACCGGCCGCTATTCTCATCAATCGGCTATATCTTCTTTCGAACCGCCGGAGTGGATCTCTACGCGTACTTCAAATACCTCTTGCCACTCCTCGCGCTCCTCGTACTCGTACCAGCGGCACTCGTCGCCAACCGAACGCGGCGATTTTTCGACGCACTCTTGGTATTTCTCCTGCCCGCTGTAAGCGGATCGTTCATCCTCTACTCGTTCTCTTCCATCCCACAAACGATCCTTAATCTCTCTTTTCTTTCCGCTCTCTATTTCATTGTTTACTCCCTCATTGCGCGGCGCCCCATTTTCTATTTCCTCGCCGGCGGTATCTTTTTTCTCTCCATGCTTTATCACGAGATGGCTGTGCTCTTTTTCCTGCCCTGGGGCGGAATCACCCTCAGCTTATACCGCGCCAAGATAGCCAGACTCATCCGGAAGAACCCACTCGCCATACTCCTCCTGTTTATCCTCGTCGCCAGCCATCTCTCTCCGGCGTTCTTTGAAATCGGACGATTCCTCATTGCCTGGATAGAGAAAATTATCCAAAACGTCATTCACTTACAGCCTAATCTGGCTTTTCCAGCCACGTATGTAAACGTCGACGGAAATGCCGTCGGTTGGGGTGACTGGAACGGGGTTGTCCGCTACTACGCGTTCTATCTCGGTCCGCTTGCCCTGCTGGGCATACTCGCGATTGGCTGGCACGTTCGCCAAAAGAGATTGCCGGCGCTTTTCGCCGCTGAACGAACAACCTCAGAACGAGCAGCTTTTGGTTTCCTTGTCAGCATACTCGTCCTCTTTCTCGTTATGGCGGAGATCTTTCCGCGACTTTTCAATATCGCACTCCTACCGGAGCGAGCGATGGGATTCTTTGGATTCGCCGTACTCGGCTTTGTGATGATTGCCCTCGCCGACGACACAAAACAGCGTTGGCCGAGTATCATAACGCTGCTCCTCATCACTGGAGCGCTTGTAAACGCTGCTGCCGCACTCTACATCAACGGTGAAAAACGCTTTCTCATTACTCCGAACCAGATTGCTTCTGCCGAATGGATCCGCGGATCGCTTCCAGCGAACCGTATCATCCTCACGGGTAGCCACTGGAACCTCATTCGTTTCCACTCCCAAACAGAGGCTGCGATCAAAATCGACGACCCACGTTTCTACCGAGATATCCGAGTTTTTGAGACCAGTCGAAAAAATCTTCCTGGTGAACACCAGTTCTACCGCCGTTCATTTGCATCGCTCATCACGAATCTCGAAAATTCTATCAAACGGATTTCTTCACTCGACCCAGTCACTGAAAAGGATCGTATTTCATCCGATCTTCTCACCAACGATGTGCTCATTCAAAATTTCCTCACCTCAGAATTTTCTGATACCCCGACCGGCAATACAGGTAACGACCCGAAAATCTACGTCTACTACGCAAAGCCGAATACGGAAAATCCCTATGCCAACCGGCCGTACATGAAGCCAAGCGAGACTGTCCTGCCAGGCGATTCGCCTGTATTCGACCGCTATTCGAACCGCTTCCGGCGTGTCTACACCCTTCCCGAAGACGAGGTCGTCATCTGGGAACTGATACAATAAAGTCATATGCGACTCCTCATCTTCTGCCCCTTCTATCCGCCCCACATCGGCGGTCTCGAGACGCATGCGCTCGAATTCAACCGGCACATATCTTCATCGGTCGATAGCATCGTCGTATTCACGCCGCGACTGCCAGAATCCGCCCCAGTCCGTGAAACCACTGGCTGCATCACGGTTCTTCGCTTCCCCGCCTTTGAACCAATCCACAACTATCCCGTCCCAAAATTCTGGCGTTCTGATTTCTGGCAGCTCTGGCATGAGACTATGCAAAGTGCGCCGACGCATACCCTCTCCCGGACACGTTTCTTCTTCACATCACTCATGGCCTGGCGGACGGCAAATTCGCATCACCTCCCCTGGCTCCACATCGAGCATGGTTCGGACTTCGTCCATTTCCACTCACCCCTAAAATCACTTCTCGGGAAGCTCTATGACTGGACACTTGGCCGATTCGTGCTCCACCATGCTGATCGGGTCGTTGCCAATTCGATGGCTTCGACCACATTCGTATATAAACTCTCGGGACGGAAAGACTGCGAAACTATCTACCGCGGCGTCGAAACCGACGAGATCATTGGCGCCTCGCAGCAGAATGAGATCCGCGAACGCTTTCCCGATCGGATCATCATCGGCTACCTCGGCCGCCTCATCGATGGCAAAGGCGTACTGCACATTCTCGAAGCACTCCACGCTCTCGCCGACAAACGCCTCGCCGTAGCCATCATCGGAAGCGGGCCAGAAAAGCCGCGGCTCGAAGCATACATCCGTGAACATGGGCTCGAAGACTCGGTTGCCCTCCTCGGCCACCGGCCGCTTCCAGAAGCGATCGGCCTCATGAGGTCATTCGACGTCTTCGTCAATCCGAGCTATTCCGAAGGCATTCCCACCTCGGTTATCGAAGCCGCCCTGCTCAAAAAGGCCATCATCGCTACCGGGGTCGGGGGAACGCCTGAAATCATCACCGGGAGCGGCGACGGTTTCCTCATTCCGGCCGGCGATACTGTAACGCTTGCCGAGAAACTGAAACTTCTTGCCGATGACCAGAACCTACGGCGGTCGCTTGGCGAAGGCGCCTTTGGAGCTACGCGGGAAAAATTCTCTTGGCCGAATGCTTGTAGAAAGTATCTCGACATTTTTGAAAGCCTCAGTCAGACAAAACAGTAACACCATCCCCCTATGTGCGGTATCGCTGGAAAAATATCACTCTCTGACCGGTCCGTCTCAGCGGAAGCCGTCGAGTCAATGTGCGACGCCATCCGCCACCGTGGCCCGGACGATTCCGGCATCTATCACTCGCCTGATCAAAAGGTCGCGCTCGGGCATCGCCGACTCGCCATCATCGACCTCTCCCCACTCGGGCATCAGCCGATGCGCTACCTCGATCGCTACGAGATCGTCTTCAACGGCGAGATCTACAACTTCCAAGAAAAGCGTACGATGCTCGAAAAGCATGGCTACGTTTTCAAATCCCATTCCGATACCGAGGTCATCCTCGCGCTCTATGACAAATACCGGGAGAAGTGCGTCGAGCACCTGCGCGGCATGTTTGCTTTCGCGATCTACGATGAACGGGAGCAAACGCTCTTTGCCGCTCGCGACCGGGTCGGCAAGAAGCCGTTCAAATACTTCTTTGATGGAAAGACATTCCTCTTTGCCTCGGAACTCAAAGCCATCCTCACCCAGCCGGAATACGTCCGCGAACCTGACTACATCGCCATCCATCACTATCTCACCCTCCAATACGTCCCTGCGCCGCTGACTGGCTTTGTTGGAATATGGAAACTCGAGCCCGGCCACTATCTGCGGCTCGATCTGAAAACCAAATCCTTGGAAAAGGAGCGTTATTGGAAGCTGGATTACTCCGAAAAGCTCGATCTCTCGGAAGAAGAATGGAAAAAACGGATCATCAACACGCTCGAAGAATCCGTAAAGCTCCGGATGATTTCCGATGTGCCGATCGGGGCTTTTCTCTCGGGCGGCGTCGACTCGAGCGCTATCGTTGCCCTGATGGCACGGAACTCCTCGCAGCCGATCAAAACCTTTTCTATCGGCTTCAAAGAGGAAAAGTACAACGAACTCCCCTATGCGAGACAAGTCGCCGAGGCGTTTGGAACCGACCACACCGAATTCGTGGTCGAGCCGCATGCCATCGATCTACTCCCACTCCTGGTCCGTCACTACGAGGAGCCCTATGCCGACTCGAGCGCGCTTCCGACTTACTATGTTTCGAAGCTCACCCGTGAACATGTGACGGTGGCGCTGAATGGCGACGGTGGCGACGAAAATTTTGCCGGCTACACGCGGTATGCCGCCTTCCAAGTCTCGACCCTACTCGACCGGTTCGATCCATTGAACCGAGCGATCGGAAAACCCCTCGCCAGATTGCTGTCGAGCCAGATTCGTAATACGTTCTTTGATCGTCTGCACAGGTTTTCGAAAAGCCTGTCAGCAGACTACCGGAAGCGCTATCTCTCCTACACCGCCTATTTCACGAACGAACAGAAAGCCGACCTCTACACCGACCATTTCAAATCGATCGTAACGGGCGTGGATACGTATGACATCATTGCCGCACGCTTCCTTGAATCCGGATCAAACAATCGGGCGGAGCAGGCCGTGTACGCTGATTTCGTTACCTATCTCCCCGAGGACCTCCTCGCCAAGGTCGATATTGCTTCCATGGCCGTCTCGCTCGAAGGCCGATCCCCGTTTCTGGATCACGAGCTGCTTGAGCTCTCGGCCAAGATCCCTTTCCACCTGAAACTAAAAGGTCTGAACGACAAGAAATACATCCTCAAAGAAGCGCTCCGCGGCCTCGTCCCGGATGAAGTGATGGACCGACCGAAAATGGGCTTTGGCATCCCGATCGACCACTGGTTCCGGAACGAACTCAAAGACTATGCCTATGCCAAGCTCCAGGGTGGCGAACTGGTGCGAAGAAATATCGTCCGAGAAGACGCCGTAAAGAACATCCTCGATCAGCACACCGGGACAAACATCAATTTTGCACCCCATATTTGGGCTCTCCTTACGCTCGAACTCTGGTTTGAAGAATACTTCAGTAAGGGGTAAAATGCCTTAGTAATCAGCCGTTTTCCTGAAATTTTACCGTATGCGCGAACGATTTATCAGCCTCTTCTCTGATCCGATCGATGGATCGCCGGTCGTCTTGAATGCCTTCAAAATAGAGGGCGACCATGTCATCGACGGCATCCTCCAAAGCGCATCCAACTGGTACCCGGTCATCGATGGCGTTCCGCGTTTTCTCGTCGAGGAACTCCGTCAGAACATGCTCCGAGAGAAAATCGAATTTTTCCGTGCCTATCAGCAGCGCCTTGCGGCTTCAGCCGAAGCTGAATGGCAGGGCGCGATCGACGGGATAGCCAATCTCGAAGCTTTCCTCGCCCATCAGAAGAAAACCGGCGAAAGCTTTGCTTACGAATGGAAGCATATCTATCGCGAAAACGACTATGAGAAACAAAACTTCTTTCATTTCCTGTCGCCTTTCGTGAAAGAAGTCGATCTCGCAGGCCAGCGTACGCTTGATATCGGTTGTGGCTCAGGCCGTTTTACCAAATGGGCGGCGCTCTCCGGCGCGGAAGTAGCCATCGGATCCGACCTCGGCGAAAGCGTCGCCGTCGCGTACGAAATGACAAAAGAGCTCAAAAATGCCTGCATCATCCAGGCAGACATCTATGCCATGCCGTTCCGGAGTGCCTTCGACTTCGCGTATTCGATTGGCGTCCTACACCATCTCCCAGAACCAAAACAGGGATTTCTCGCACTCCCCAAGGTCCTGAAGCCGGGCGGGCGTTTCCTCATCTGGGTCTACAATCGTCGCGACAATGCCCGAGCACTTTACTTCTATGAGCCGCTCCGAGCGGTCCTCCGCCATCTACACAAGCCGCTCCTCTACAAACTCTGTTATTTCCCAGGAGGAGTGGTCCACGGCATCAATCTTTTCGGACGCTGGCTTGCCGATATTGGCTTTCCGGAACTCGAAAAAAAGCTCCCCTTCGCCTATTATCGCCATTTCCCGTTCAACATGAAGCTCAACGACGCCTTCGACGTGCTCGCCACACCAAAAAGCAACTACTACTTTGTAGAAACAATCGAGGAGTGGTTTTCGGCTGCACGCCTCGCAGACGTGAAGTCATTTGAGCATCCGGAAGCTGGCATCACCTGTACCGGAATAAAAAATGATGAGTAGTCCGAAGAAAAAGGTTTTGCACCTCATCCAGTCACTCGGGAGTGGCGGCTGTGAAAACATGCTCCTCCGCACTCTGCCGCTCATCCCCGATTTCCAACATACCGTTCTGACCCTGAAAGAGCCGGGGGAGCTTGCCCCAGGATTCGCTGCCAAAGGCATCGATGTTCAAACCATCCATCTCAGAAATCTTTTTAGTCTTTCCGGCATCCTCCGGCTTCGAAGAATCGTCCGTGAACAGAACCCCGATATCATCATCACCTATCTTTTTCATGCCGATGTACTAGGACGTCTCGCGCTCTTTGGGGCTACGCATGCTCCCGTGATTCCATTCCTCCGAACCACGTATAATCATCCACGGTACCGAATTGCGCGGCTTTTCGAGTGGCTGACAGCGCCGCTCGTCCGGCGCTATCTCGCCAATTCCGAAGCCGTAAAAAGCTTCTATATCAGGCATATCAGCGTAACACCGGAGCGGATCACGGTCATTCCGAACGGCATCGATACTGAATACTTTGACCGGCTCGTCCCTGATCAAAAACTTCGCGACTCACTCTCTATCGGTCTAGATGATTTCGTGATTATCTGCGTGGCGAATCTTCATCCGAACAAAGGCCACCGATTCCTGCTCGAGGCCTTCGAGGCCGTGTGGCCGGAGTTTCCACAAATTAAGCTCCTCCTCGTTGGCGATGGCGAGGAACGAGGAAATATTGAGTCCATGATTTCCTCCCTTCGTTCAAAAGGCGCCATCCGGATCCTCGGCCGACGGGATGACGTGCCCGCACTCCTCAAAATTTCCCGTCTTTTCGTTTTACCAACTCTCTTTGAGGGCCAGTCGAATGCTATCCTAGAGGCGATGGCCGCCGGCGTCCCCGTCATCACGACCAACATTCCCGAAAACCGGGTTTTCATCAATGATGGAGAGACTGGCATTCTGGTAGAAACAGAAAGCTCGATCGCCATTGTGAACGCTCTGAAAAAGTTCCTCTCCGAACCATCCCTACTTGAGAGAGTGGGAGCCCAGGCGGGGCATGCAGTGAAGGAATCACATAGTCTCACTTCAGTGGCCAAAAGTTGGAACGATTTTCTCCGCTCGTTATGAAATGTGCGATACTCATTGCCCTCTACAATGCAGAAAAAACGCTTGATCGGACTTTCGAGAGTCTGTTTGCACAGACAGATCAGGATTTCCGCATCGTCGCAATCGATGATGCGTCGAGCGACAGCACAGGAAATCGCCTCCTGAATTGGCAGTCGAAATTCGGGGACTCGCGATTTACGATCATAAAGAATACTCCGAACCTCGGACTCACGCGATCACTCAACGCCGGACTATCTTCCATAGATGAGCCATATACCGCGCGCATCGATGCCGATGATTGGTGGCATCCTGAAAAACTCGCGAAACAGATCGCTTATCTCGAAACGCATCATGAATGTGGCATCGTCGGAACATGGTATGAGAATATCTCCTCGCGGGGATCAAAACGCATCGTAACCCCAAAGACAGACGCCGAAATTCGGCGCGCTATTTTTCGACGCAACCCGTTTGCGCACAGCGCGGTCGTATTCCGTACCGAACTCGTCCGACGAGTCGGTGGGTATGATGCAGATGTCCGTTACGGCCAAGACTATGACCTCTGGCTCCGCCTTATCCCAGAGACCACACTTGCCAACATACCGGAAGTTCTCTGCTCTCGAACCACCGAGGATACGCTCACGGCCCGGCGACAGCGCGAACAGATGTTCCAATGCGTAAAAACGCAGCTCAAGTATCTCCGACGCTACCATCGGCCGATTTCCGAATACGGCTACATCCTCGAGCCGCTCGCTGTTGCTCTTACTCCCGAATGGCTGCGCACCCTAAAACGAAAATACCTGACGTGAGATATGAAAATCCTTCTTCCCTTTGAAATTAAAGATATCGGGGGCACTGCGACTTTTGCGTCCAAATTTCGATCCGAAGCTATAAAGGCTGGACACGAAGTGATTTCGCGTTTTTATTACAATTTTGATGTGCTCTTCATCATCGCTGACTGTCCGATCTGGATTCCGATTTATGCAAAGCTTGCAAGAAAGAAGGTGGTCCAGCGACTGGATGGGGTATATCATCCTGCTACTCCGGCCGGCCGACTCTATCCCCTCTACAATCTGAAGATGCGGTTCATTCACCGTTTCCTCGCCGATACAGTCGTCTACCAGAGCAAGTTTAGCCAGCATTCCTGCGAACGATTTCTCGGCAAAACCAGAGCCGAACATACGACAATAATCTACAATGGCGTGGATGTCGAAAGGATACCAGCTAGAGATCCAGTCAGTACAAACCGCCCCACAAAACTCGTGACTTTCGCTAAGTTCCGCCGTCGCGACCAGATAGAACCCCTTCTGGAATCCGTAAAACGTCTCGATCCCTCCTTATTCTCCTTTGATATCTACGGATCATACACGGAAAATCTTCGGCCGCTCTTCGAAAACCTGCCAAGCAACACCCGCTTCATTGGAAAGCGACAAAATGAGGCGATGCTGAAGCTTCTTTCGGAATACGACATCTTCCTCTTTTCCGACCAGTCAGCCTGCCCAAATAGCGTCCTAGAGGCCATGGCCGCCGGGCTGCCGACAGTTGCCTTCGAGAGAGGGAGCATTCCAGAACTTATCGAATCCGGCTACAATGGGAAAATAATCCCTGTCCGTAGCGGTTCCAATGCCTTTGCTGATAGCTATCCGTTCGATGAGTCGCAGTATGCGATGTTCGAACGGGCAATTGTCGAAACGGCTAACAGCCTTCCAGAACTCACCACTCACTCACGAAAACTGGCGGCCACTCGATATGGACTCCCTGCCATGACTCAATCGTACGCGGCACTATTCACTAATCAGTCAGCCATATGAAACCCGAAGATCGAGAGAACCAGCGCTACGCTCAAGAGGATTTTTGCAAAGTCAGCAAGGAGGAGAAAATGATGCTCGGTCTTCTTAAGAAAACTGTCAAGGAACTCGGGCTTTCGAATAACGCCGTGCATATTCTCGACATCGGATGTGGCAGCGGACGCATCAGCAAACAATTGCAAGATTTTGGCTATCATGTCGCTGGACTCGATTTCTCAGAAGAAGCCGTGAAGAAAGCTATCGCGCGTGGAATCGAAGCAAAACAAGCAAACCTTGATGACGGAATCCCTTTCGCTGACACAACTTTCCATATTGTTTGGGCTGGAGATATCGTCGAACACGTTTTTGATCCGATCGGCCTCCTCCGAGAATCGGCTCGTGTCCTGAAGCCAGGTGGCGCGATGCTTATTACCATTCCCAGCGACGTTGGCCTCGTTTCACGGATCAAGATGCTCTTCGGAATCTCGCACCAGGAGGGAATGTATATGACATCGGGATTCTACAAACACCACACCTTCTTCACTCCACGACTCATCCGTTTCATGCTGAAGAAAGCCGGACTACACGTCACTGATTTTCTGGCTATCCTCATACTCGGACAGCATCGAATCCTTGTCCGTTATTTCCCCTCGATGCTCTACAACGAGATGGTTATCCGCGCCAAAAAAATCTCCTAAGGAATTCTGTCACTATGTTAGATGGTAAATACGAAGTCATTCTTTTCCAGCCCTACCTAAGAAAATTTGTTTTGAATTTCGGAAAGTATCTTACTGATTTTGTGTTTATCAATACCGCAAATCCACCAATTGTCGGTGGCGGATATCACAATCTCCCAACGTTTGACAAGGAAATTAACCGCGTGAAGACTGGCTGGCAAAGTAGAATTCGACGATTTTTTGGAATACCGAGCGTCAGATTTTACTTTAAAAAACGTGGGGACATTCTATTTACCTATGGCTGCTTAATTGTTACGAATAAACCCTACTCAACATATCTCGAAACAGGACTTGCGCTCTATAATTATGACCTCCGCATTGCTAAAAATCCAATCGCTCAATTTATAGTAACGTTTTTGACAAAGAGAAAAAACTGTAAGCACCTTATCTTCGTGAGTGAGGCATCAAAAAAAAGCTTCTTTTCGACTATCGATTATGGTACGAAAACTACCGCCATACTTAAAAAAAAGAGCGTCGTCCTCTACCCTATTCCTCTTGAAGGAAGGAAGGCGCTTGTTCCAAAAAAACAGTCCCAAACATTAAAACTTGTTTTCCCTGGTACCTTCTATATGAAGGGTGGAACTGAAGTCGTTCATGCCTATGAACGACTTCGCCGAGAGGGAAAGAACGTAGAGCTAACTATCATTACCGCAGTCCATATGCTCCGGAAAAACGACAGGGAGCATATGGAGTCACTACCCGGCCTACAATTACTCGATGCCACACTAAATGAGCAGGAGATGGCTGAAATATATCAGAGTCATGACATCCTTCTCCTACCAACCTACCGCGAGGGCTTCGGACTTGTACTTATTGAAGCGCTGTCCTGGGGTATGCCAATTATTTGCACAGATCAATATGCAACAAGAGAAATGGTGTGCGAAGGAGAAAACGGCTATCTACACCCGAATCCACTACGAGACTATGACTCAGAAACTTTTCGGATGTTTGGAAATCTTCGCGATCCAAAGTCTTTTTACAAAAAACTTTTTCGATTTCAGGATGAAGGAAAGCTTGCTGAGGTTGAAAGATTCCTCTACACATCAATATCCCTGTACCTAAATGATCAAAACCTCCTCGAACAACATTCTGCACGATCACTGCAGTTATACAGAGAAAAGTTTGAAGCGGAAAAACTAGGTTCAGCCCTGAACACTATTTTTCTCCAGGATATAGGGGGAAATTAGCTCACTGCTGGCGTTCTGGAACGGAATGCTGTATTTGCGTTCTATAGTAAGTGATGATGAGCGGAAAGACTGTTGCGCACTCAAGGACCGTAAGGTATATGGCGGTACCAGCAACAAACTCCAGGTTATGTACGAGGTAAAGCACTATTAAACCCAGTACATTCGAAAGGCAGAATACACTGATCAAAAAACGATTTTTTCTTCGTGTTGAGAAAAAGCTTACTAAATACGTGTGGAACGGGGCCAGGATTAGCAAGGGCGAAAGTAGATACGCTAGCCGGAGACTCTCTACATAGGATTGGCCATAAATTAGGAGGAAGAATATCTTCAGAAATCCAATAAATACAATTGAGGTTACGATGCCGGAGAGAAGGCTATTTAAAAGTATTCCTTTGTGGTCAAGACTAGTTCTTTTGAAAAGAATGGGGAGGTAGAGCGCCATAAGGCTATTCAGGAAGGAAGAGAGCGCCCCAACAGCGTAGTAGGCAATATAGTAAACAGCAAGCAACTCAACACCAAAATAGAAAGACAGCACAATCGGTGGAATATTGGTCGATAGTCCAGAAACGAACTTCTGGAATGAGACAGCTACACCAAATTTGGCATCTAGTGTATTATCAGTAGTTTTTGATATATTTTTTCGAATACCGAGTAAATATACTCCTTGTAGAATCACATTGGTCAGCAAGTAGATCGACACCAAAAGGATGAGATTGGGCCACGCAAATATCGCCCCAACCAAAAGCGATGTAACTACGATATTCAAAACAATCATCCTCAGGGAGGATTCTTTAAAAAGAAGCTTCCCTTCGTAATACGAGCTCCATGATGAAGTTGCATAAAATACCGGGAAAAGTAGCCCTGTAATAATTAACGCGGCGCCTGGTAGAGATGGATCGATCCCAAAGAAATACAAATATATTCCAGTGACGACCATCAAAAGTGAACCAGCGAGACTGAATCGGAAGATGCTCTTTGATGCCCTAAAAACAGCTGCCTCCCTCCCTTGAGCCACCGCTTCCAATGCCGCTGCATTTAAACCAAGGAAAGAAAAAACGGAAAGAATTGACATCAGGGAAAGGGTCAACTGATATTGACCAAATAACTCTTTCTCACTGAAGCGCGCAAAAACCAACGAGAGCACAAATCCCGTTACCGTCGCGGTTAAGAAACGGAGCGTTACCCAATTCCCATTTTTCAACAAGTACGCTATATCAAGCCCCGTCCACAACCCGACACGGACAATTACATCGCGAATGAGCTCAGAGGACATATGGGATAATAAGGCCATTGATACAGGATTATTTTGCCTGGACTCTGAAAGAGGATTGCGCGCAAATTTTCCCAGTAGCCCTGAACTCTGAGGAAACCTTCTTCAGATCATCCCAAAATATCGTCGCAATCTGGCGACGAGAGAAGTGGTCCCTAACATACTGGGATCCAGACTGGGCTATCCGATAAAGCGATTCTTCTTGCCCCTGATACTTATGGATCTTTGAGAGGAGATCGCTATAGTTATCTTTTTCATAGGCAACGTAATGAACATTTGGCAAGAGCCCGATACCCCTGTACATATCATCATCCACCCCAAAATAGACAGCTCCCGCTGCCATACCCTCAAAAGCATTAATTGACGGTAGGCCAACGGACTCCTCTGAACAGAGAAACATTCTGTACTCGTTCAGTTTTTTTACGATATCAAATTTAAAATACGTAATCTGTGGTGTTGGATAGAATTTCTCAAGCAAAAAAAATGGTAGAAATCTTTTCATCAAGCGGGTAAAAAAATTATCCTCCTCGGAAATTTTACGGACTCCCGATGTCTCTTCGAAACCTCGAATGAAAGAATCAATAGCTCCGTTACGGACATCGGCTTTCTCATGGATGATCTTCCTCATGGGATGTAGACCTTCAACATCCCGGAAAAAATCAACGAAGGCCTTATCCTTCACTCTGGTAATCGATCCTAGCGCGAGACATTTATTCAGTCGTACGCCCCAAGATTGCTGAGATACGAACCGATCAGCAAAAGCAAACGGTAGATGGTAGACACTCTCTATGCCAGGAAAATATCTCCGAAAAAACAAGTTTTTTGAAAGATCGCTCTCAGCTACCACTATGTGATGTTCCACTGTTTCCAGATATTTCGATAGCTTCACAACATTCTTAAAATAGTGTGTGAAGTGAATCATTACAATTCCCTTAAACCGATTCAAGGCTAATTGAGACTGATCATGTATATCCACTATAGACCGCGAAAAATCTAGGAGAATATCGTTCTCTGTGTCAAGCTTCTTAATGGAAAAGTACACCTTGACCCGAAACGGGTTAACCTTATTCAGAAGCATCCAAGCAACAAGCTCTAGCCATGAAAAAAATTTCCATGAAAAAAACGAGGCAAGCCCAATACCACTAAACGAAGACCGTGTCCCATCAATAAAAAAAGCTACGTCTTTCGACGGATCATTTACGATATATTCGACAAAATAATCATACTTCAAAAAATCCTTCCTTCGTAAAAGAAAACCAGAGACACTTCTGCCGTAGTTATGGGTATGCGGATTTGCAAGCACAAGTCTCATATCGTCTCAATAACGATTATCTGTACGGGAACCCTACTCAAGTATTTTCACGCCGGGGTGCAATTCCCTCAGCTGCCGAATCACTTCATCACGATATGCACCAATCTTCAGGATGACACACGGACGGGACGACTCTTTGATAATTTCTGGCCGTTCCACAATCAAACCGGTTCCGTACAATCTCTTTTTGTTCTTAATTTTAGAATTATCCAACACGCACTGGATACTCTCCTGTTCTAGACCAAACTCTAGGAGATACTGAGAGAAAATGTGTGCACCAAAGAGATAGACCTCTCCGTCATGCTGCCGTATCTCACTATTGAGTCTGGCGACCAATTGTTCATGATACTGGATAAAATCTAGGAACAAGTTCTTATACTCCTGATATTTATCGGGAAATTGAACGCTTTCTGCATTCGACACTTCGACACGCTCAGTTGCATAGAATATACTGTGGTCCTGATAGTATTCTTTTTCTATGACTCTGAATCCGTTTTTTACTAGGAGTGTATCAATGAATGGCTCCGCAAGGAATGCCGTGTGTTCGAAGTTGAGACAATTCGTGTATTTCTTTGAGAGCATTTCGATCATGTTCGGAAACGTGAATATATGCTTGTCTCCATGCTTTAGAAATTTTGATATGTGCCTGACAAACGCCAGCGGATCATAGGTATGTTCCAGCACATGAGAGTGAACAACCGTATCAACTGGCCTATCGAAAGAAAACGACTCATCAAACCAATCTTGGATGACTCGAATCCCGTTCCCGTCCTCAAAAAGAGGGTGCGGCTCGACTACTGTCCAATGTGCATCGCTATTTCTTTCGAGAAAATTTCTAGCGATAACGTCATTAGCTCCCCCGATTTCAAGAACGTTATTTGGTCGAAATTTTTCTAGAAACTTAGCGAAAGCCTGGTAGTGATCCAGCCAGATCTTTCCTACCCCATCGTTGTGCTGGCTCTGATAGACCAGTTCTAGTGGTAAAAGTTTGTCGAGCTGGATAACTCCAGTATCACGACAGATGGCGAAGCTCATGTCTGCCTTGATATCAGTAGCCTGATCCATTTGATCCGTACACCCCATAAAAACCGGAAAGTCCCTAAATACATGCAAGGACTCGAGATTCTTTTTCCCCGTTAGAACACTAGTATCACGAACAATATATTCCATATAAGAACGCTTGACTATTTTCGAATAAACAAGTAGTTCTTTGTCAGATTCGTCTCGGAGTGTACTCGGATATCCCAGCTGGACTCCATACTATTCAGAAACCGATCAATTTCCTCTCGCAAGGTTGGCTCAATGCCGTAATCGTCAAAGAGGATGTATGCCTTATCAGCAATCAAGTCCCCTTCGGTTAGGATGTCAAAAATCTCTCGAGCCGACTGTGAAATATCACAGTCGATGTGTACAAAACACAACTTCTGAGCATTCAATCGGCGGAGATAGTTGAGAATCTTTTCCTTTTCACTATAGAGCGCCTTTCCAACAAAGATATTCTTCTTTATTTCACTATAAAGCTCGTCGCTCTTCACTAGATTATCTCGACATTCCTTGCGCGAAGTATTTGCAAATTTGCCACGTCGAAAACCGCCATCTGTATACGGTAATCCGATGAAGCCATCAAGCCCAATTAGTTTTTTAGAAAATATCGCATTTCTCTCCATAAAGTAGGCGATCCAGAGCAAGGAAAATCCCCGCCATGATCCAAACTCGATAAAATCACCCTGGAGGTCAGCGCAGTCACGGATAATCTCCCTAAAGTTAGTCAGACGACCAATTTGATGCTCCAGTTCACGATGTCCGAGATTCTTGATCTTCGCGTAATATTCCTTATTCAGATCCTCAGTCTTATAAAAAAGCTTCAATCTTTCTGGTCCCTTAATACGAAAGGTGTAGGCCTTGTAAACCATTGGGTTTTCGATTGCCTTTTCAAACATCTTCTTCAGCCATGCTTCCATATTCTTAGTATTAGTCTTAATATCCCTCTACCACTACTAGCTCACTCAAGAGCAGATCAGCCATGCTTCCAGGATCCGGATCCATTCTGGAAATTCAGGCTATGCACGTCGAAGTCAACTCCGTAAAACTTTTTCAGTATATGCAGACAGGCCTCAGCAACCGCTCCCTCGCCACCCCTAGCATTGGTCACGAAGTCAGCCTGCTCTCTCGTTTTATAGAATGCGTTGGCTGGCGCTATCGAATATGCAACTCCCTTAAAAACGAGCGGATCAAATATACCATCCCCCATGTAAATAGTCTCCTGCGGATTAAACCGCTCACGAATCCACTCCAATCTCTGAAAAGTACTCACCTGATCAAGCGGCAGTCCCATATCATCAGCAATCCTACGTTTTGTAATAGAAAACCCATTTTTATCGCCAGAAACTGCATGAAGATACAATCGATCTTTCAGGAGCGAGAGTGCATCATTGTCTTCCGGACCAAACTTTTTCATCACCTTACCATCAACAGTATAGTAAAACTTACCATCGGTAAAAACTCCATCTACATCCAAAATAAAGTTTTTAATCGTTTCTTTCATACTATTGTTTTTCGTTCAAAGCCCTCCAGAGATTAAGTTTACCGAAGTAAAAAAGAAAGAGATCAAACGGATGGTGGTGTAACGGGGACATGTTGAGCCAAATCAACGCCGTTAGAATCCGCACCCGCTTTCTGTCATACCCATTTTCTTCAAGAAAGCACTCGAGAGATCTCTGGCACTGAACAAGATTTTCCTTTCTCAGAATGTCGCAGTGTATCTCATCTTTTTTTAGCTCAATCGTAAAAAGATCCCTATTTACAATCTCATGGTTTACTGTGAGATTGTGATTCAGTTTCGCGAGATCATAATATTTATCCCCAGATTTTAAGAGACCGCCAAAGTTCTGCCGCCAATCAAGCAAGACGTAACGTTTGCCTGACTTAAGGAGGTTATCTAATATGAAGTCGCCATGAAAACCACTTTGCTCGCCGCTGCATAAGCTTTCAAAATCAACCATACCAAGCATCTCTCTTACCGTTGGAACGCTTTCTCCGTTAATAATATGTTCGGAATCTTGAAGAGAATGGGACTTCAGGAATTTTTCTACCCGTTCAACCGTTTTTGTATAGTAGAATTCATGACAAATACTACGAAATTTCTCCGGAGAAACCTCTTGACTTGGCCTCCAGAGATTCTTTTCACTCCAATGCAAAAAGTATGGAAAATCTTTTGGTGAAGCCACTTTTGAATACAGATCCCCTTTGGCGTATCGATAGCTATAGAAATTCTTTTTCACGCCAATAATTTCTGGAACAAGGCCTCTCAACAGCCTAGCCCTAGTCACTCTCTGCGAAACCATATTCTCGTCGCTGAAAAACTTTACCACGAACTTATCAAAAATGAATATGGATTCGTCTACTTTATCGAGGATTCGAAATGAATCACTAATTTCAGCTCGAGCCCGATTTAGACTTTCGACATTTCCTATGTCGTGCCATGTATTGAATGCTACCGGAGTAAATTCATGGCCATTCTGCATCATTGTGCTTATCACCTCGACATCATTCAGCGCACTCTTGTTCGGATCCTTTCGATAGAGCGAACGAAGTGATTTCCAAAATGAATCATGATCATGAATACCAATAAGTCCGATATGGAGAAAATCAGGGTCCATCATCCCCTTGTCATGCATTTGTCGCACCTTTCCATCAACCACATCAAATGAGGCATAATGAGAAGACCCCTTCCCCCGAAATCCACCAATCCAATTTTGTTTCGGCAAAGGAATTCTTTGGTCAAGAACGATAGTATCGCATGCATGATAAACAAACGGACATTTGAGTCGAGGTGCTGCCTGTAGCATAGAATACCCGAGACTGCTCCCTTCTCCCTCGTACCGATCTACCCTAACAAATTCAAACTTTCTATCAGGATAGACGAGATCAAGATAATCACGCACCTGGTCAGCGAAGTATCCTACGGTAACAACAAACTCCGTATTTTTCGGATACTGTTCAACTATATACGATATCGCTGGTTTTTTACCGATTTTTACAAGCGACTTATTGGTATGTTTTGTAATATCACCCAACCTCGATCCTGTTCCCGAGGTTGTTATTAGAACTTTAAATGACAGTTTGGTTGAGGCCATATTCCTTTACTCACTACAGGAGAGTTTTCCGAAAACTACCCACCTTTTCATCAAGCAATGCTGGCGGCTGAAATATAGTTCCCGTTCCACAAACCAACATATTTGCACCAGCTTGAACCATCTGTATCCCACTTTCCGGAGTAACGCCACCATCAATCTCTAAGAAGATGTCTTTCCCGATCGCATCAATCCGCTTTCGTAAATCAGCAATCTTCTCTAGTGTTTTCGGTATTAATTTGTGACCAACAATGCCAGGATTAATGGCCATGAGCATCACAAGATCCAGATCCTGAAGTAAGTATTCCAATACGGAAAGTGGCGTACCGGGGTTAAGCGCGAACCCCGCCTTAACACCCGCACTTTTAATCCGCATCATTGTTCTATGGGGGTGATTCAATGGTTCAATATGAGGAGTGAGGATATTTGCTCCAGCATTTACAAAGTCTAGAATATAGGGTTCTGGGTCTTGCACCATCATGTGCACCTCAATCGGTATATCAGTCTTCGCCCGAATTGCTTTCAAGTATTCTGGATAGAGTCCAAAGCGTGGAACGAACACTCCGTCCATAACATCGAAGTGGATGTAATCGATGCCTCCTTTTTCCAATGCCTTTAAATCAGCATCAAGATTTGATGGATTACCACAGATTATCGAGGCCGCTAGATGGCATTGACCATGTTTATGATCCATATATGTGTCACTCAAGATTTGAATGCCTCGCCCACATGGTGTCGTGATTTTCGCCAGTCCTGTCCATTATTTCAAGCACGACAGCATCATAGAATATACCTAGGCACTGCTCATTCAAGGAGGTCATGGGCTGGATAGAGATCAGATTATCAACAGACTTCGTTTTTGACGGCGCTTTAATTTCGACAATTAGGTCCGCAAGTTTCCCCATTCGCGATTCTGGATTCCCCGTGACCAATGCCACCTGTGCACCATTCTTTTTAGCTATCACGACAAGGTCGTATATCGTCTGAGTCTCTCCTGACCCAGAGCTCACCAAGAAAAGATCCCCCGAACCGATACTAGGGACGGTGGAATCGCCGAGAGTAAACGCTTGCAATCCGAAATGTCCAAGCCGCATTCCAAAGCCACGCGTAGCCATCCCTACTCGGCCAGCACCGCAGACAACGATTTTCTTGGCTGACAGTATTGCGTCAATCAACCGAGCCACCTGTTCATCTGACACCAAGGAAAGTACTTGTTCTACCTCTGATAGGATACTTTCAACTTTTTTCGTGACCATAGGCTTATTTACTATGTAGATAGTCTAACACGCTTACTTACAGATGCTTCAGCGAAGGGAAAATAGCACGCATTTTCTTCTTTACCTCACCACGGGCGTCACCCTCTTTTACAATCGACTCCAGCTCATCAAGGACGCCCAGGATATCGACCGGACAGGTGTCCTGATTTTTTAAAGTATAGATGCTTTTTCCTCCTTTGAGGTGATGCAAATTCCCCCTTTCCGTCTCGGTGTAGAGCTCTTCGATCATTTTTTCTCCCTTGCGAAGTCCGGTAATTCGGACCTCGACATCTTCCTCAGGAATGCGATTTTTGGAACGGATGAGACAGAGCGCCACATCATGGATGTTGATGAGCTCACCCATGTTCAGGATATGGATGGCATTCGGACGACCATCTGCCGTGCTTTCAATGACGAGCGACGCGGCTTCCCGGATCGACATGAAGAATCGCTGCATCTTCTTGTGCGTCACGGTCACATAGCTGTGGAGCTCCATCTGGCGTTCGAAAAGCGGCAGCGCAGACCCGTTTGAATTGATAACGTTTCCGAACCGAACGATATTGAACTTCGTCTTAGCGCTTCGGAGTGACTGGATATAATACTCACAGAGTTTCTTGGTCGCACCCATCACGCTCGTCGGGTTTACGACCTTGTCGGTCGAGATGAACGTAAACTGAGGTACTCCGGCTGCCATCGCTGCATCAATCACTCGCTTCGTTCCGATGGCATTGTTATAGACGGCCTCGTCGATATTGTCCTGCATGAGATGGACATGTTTATACGCCGCTGCATGAAATACGATATCCGGTTTGAAACGAGTGAAGAGTGCGAGGAGCTTGTTATCATGCAAGATGCTCCCGACAATAAGCTCACAAGAGTCACGCTGACCACGCTCCTTAAGCTGCTGCTCGAGCATGAAAATGAGGTATTCGGAGTTGTCGTAGACGATGACCTTCTTCACCTCGAGGTCGATAAGTTGTCGAACGATCTCGGATCCGATGGATCCTGCGCCCCCGGTGACAAATACCGTCTTTCCTCGGTAATAATTTGCGAGACGGTCAACATGCTGGCGCTTGAACGGCCGCCCAAGGAAATCTTCTGGGTCAAGCGAGCGGACCTCTGCATAGCGGACGTCGCTTTTCTTGATAATGCGCTGGTCGCGCGGAACAATCCTGATCGGGATACGATTCTTGATATTCGTCAGCAGAATACGCCGAACGAGCGCTCCGTCAGCCGATGGGATAGCAATGATGATCTCATCTACCCGCCAGAGTTCAAGCAGCTTCGGCATCACGCTGATGTTTCCCAGTACCGCGCCAGAAACTTTTAGCTTGTCGTCAACAAAACCAACAACATGGCAGTCAGCGTGATGGAGGGCAATATCTCTGGCCAAGAGCCGTCCTGCCTTACCCGCGCCGATGATGAGTATGTTGCGCTTATTCATAGTCTATTTCCTAGGACGATTTTCCGCTTTTTCGCACGGCACCTTCCCACATGAGTGCCAAGCCCTGAGCAAAGGTATGACGCGGCGTGTAGTTATATCTTTCCTGTAGGTGTTCACGAGAGACACGGACCTTCGATGCTTCAATCACCGGCTCATGAGTGACTTCGAATGGCAGCGTCCGGCCGCATACCGACTGTACGCTCTCGAGCACTGAGAGTAGTGTCCGACTTTCTCCAGTGGCAATATTGACCGCATCCCGTCCTATGAGTCCGGCTTTGACCGCTGCAATCGCCTCCACCAAATCGTCCACATAGATATAGTCACGTTCTTGATATCCATCACCATTGACCCGAAATACTTCGGTTGAAGCGGCGAGAAGCCGATTCATGATGAGAGAAACAAACCCCCGACTACGGGTATCTCCAAAAACATTGGACAGTCTCAGAATACCAAGCTGGTGTTGCGAAGCGAGATGGTTCTTTAAGAAATCCTCATTCTCCAGTTTGTGCTTGGCATATACTTCGACTGGTCGAGGTAGATCGGATTCTTGTGCAGGAATTTCGGAGTCGCCATAGACAAGTGCTGTCGAGGCATACAGTACCTTCATCGGTTCTACTTGGGCGTTCGCAAGGTCGATAATGGCTCGGAGCGCACGCCGATCAGCCACGGGATCAAAATTCGGACCTACTTGTCCTATCAAGATGATGAGAGCGTCCGTCCGGGGAAGCGAAAATCCAGCAATAGTTTCAGGTTTTTCAAAATCGATCGGGATGAAATCCGCGCCCAATATTTCCCTAGTTGATTGATGCCGAGACACATTCAACACCCGTTCACCCGTAGCTACGAGGTACCTGCCAAGCCGAGTGCCAATGAATCCAGAGCCACCAATCAGTATCGAATCGTAGTGTTCAAGCATACAACAAAAAAGCTTTTATAAAGCCATTATTGGTAGTATACTGCCATATATGACCACCGAGCAAGTGACGAAACGCGAGGCGCCAAGACCGTTTATCGGAGTCCCGATTGTTATGGTTTTTTTCACTGTTGGATCCTGGCTAGCGCTCCTCGTTCCGTTTTTTCAGGGTCCAGACGAACAGATCCACTACGCTACCCTCCAGCATTGGGCAGAGCCAGAGGAAAAGACCTGGCCAATCACTGAACACCGAGAATTCAACCAGAGCGACGATGTGCGTACGTACCGCCTCTCCGAGGAGGTTCGGGAAACCGCTCATCAAATGCAGTTTGACGAGATCAAATGGCAACCCACTAACACCCAGTCTTTCTCTACCGATCGAGACGGACCGAAAGAAAGCGAGATCCTGGAAAATGATTGGAAACGATATATTGACACCTATCCAGCCAACACTTCAGGAGCGTGGTCGCTGTATTATTGGATAGGATCAGGCATCGAAGCCTCTTTTGCCGATTACCCAATCTTTGATCGCCTTTTCTTTGCTCGCCTACTATCGGTTTTCCTCGGGGCACTCGTTGTTTTCATGGCCTTTGCCAGCGCACGGCAGCTCAACTGGTCGCCCGCCCTGGCTATCCTGTTTGCCTCGCTCGTCGCCTTTCAACCGATGCTGCTCGCGACGAGTGCGGTCATCAATATCGATATTCTTCTCGTCCTGGCTTTCTCGTTTTTCTTCTATGGAGCAGCACTCTGGATCACTGCTGGGCCGACCACTCGCTCAGTTTTCTTCACTCTTGCCGCGATGCTCATCGGGGTCTTTTCCAAAGGTCCAGGCATCATATTGATCGGCCTTCTCTTTGTACTCATACTGTTTTCCCTCTATCGTCGCTACGGCACGCGATGCCGAGACTTCTTTCCCTACTGCCTCTTGGCCGGATTCGTCATGGTGAGTCTTTTCTTCATCTTCACTCCGGCCCATATCCTGGCCAATTTTCTCCATCTCGGAACGACTTCAGTTTTTGCCAGCCCGCTCGAATCCCTAGGGGCCTATGTCGAAAAAACTTTGACTGTCGGAGCGATCAGCTGGACCGCCATGACCTACTGGGGCAGCTTTGGCTGGCTCGACACGAATCTCCCTGGTTCAGTACTTCAAATCATCCTTGCGATTGAAATCGTTTCTCTCTTTGGCCTTGTTTGGCTTTTCCTAGATAAGAATCCTCCTCGTTTTCTCCCGCACAAATCGGTCCTTCTATTCGCATTCTTCTCGATTCTGTCACTTCAACTCGCGATCCGCTTTTTCGATTGGCGCATCTTTGATACGACCGGAAAGATCCTGAGCGGGACTCCCGGACGATACTTCCTCCCAAATATCATCCCCCACTTTCTTCTCGTCGTTTCCGGTCTCGGCTATTTCACACGGACTCGCGAGGCCTTCCAGCGGCTTATCCTGATCCTCTCTGTCTCCCTCTTTGCCCTCACTTCATATGCCTTCTGGTTTATCGTCCTTCCTCGCTACTACCTATGAAATCCGTCTGGCTAAACAAAAAGACTCTTTTCCTAACGGCTGTACTTGGAGTGTGTGGGGCCGCATTCTCCAATCAGCTCCGATTCCCTGATTCATCACAGAATTTTCTCGGAGACACCAAACGTGCTGAGCTCTCAGCAAGCGGGCCAATAACCCAAGTATTCACGGCCGACCGGAATGGACTCGAGGGCTTTCAGGTATTCATGGGTGATGCCGATCTCGGTCTGGGCGAACGGATCGATTTTGTGCTCGCGGATCCGTCATGTCAAAAAGTATTTGCCCGCACAAGCCGAAATATATTCTCGTTTCCAGTAACTCGGGACACCCAGTTCATATTTCCTCCCCTCTTGTCCAGTGCGAATACCGCCTACTGCCTCTCCATCGAATACCATCCCGGCTTCATCAAAAAGAAAGAACGACCCTATATCAGAGTCGCAGAAGAAGAATCGTACAAGGACCTCTCCTATACCGACCACGGCAAAGGAAAGGCATATCCCGGTCGGACGCTCCAAATCCGCCCGCTCTATGCACCAGAAGCAGCGGATCTTCCTGATCGGATTGAGGCATTAGAAAACCGACTTTCGCAATACAAGCCGGCTTTCATGAAAGGTTCAATGCTTACCTTTGGTGCCCTAGGTTTCCTCCTCGGCATTCTCTTCTTTGTCTGGATCGTTCGTCAGAAAGAGGGATAACCGAGAGCGGAGAAACCTCAGTCATCCTCTCCATCAGCTGCGTCGAGGAACCAGTTGATAACACCCACGAGGAGGGAGAGGGCGAGCGCTCCGATGATTGCGTGGACGAAAGTATCGACTTCAAATCCCTTCACGACCCCGCCGAGGAGCCAGAGGAGAAAGCCATTGATGACGAGAGTGAAAAGGCCGAATGTCAGGAGATTGATCGGGAGGGTGAGGAGCAGCAGTATCGGCTTTACCGTAAAACCGATCAGCCCCCAGAGGAATGACAGGATGAGGGCGACTTTCCATCCTGCAATGCTGATCCCTGGCAAATAGTGTGCCACGACCCAGAATGCGCCAGCAGAGAGTGCCCAACGAAGAATAAGTTTCATAGGCGTTTGCTTATCTTATCTAGCCACAGTATAGCACCAAAAACCGCCCCTCGGGCGGCTCTCGGTAGCTAGTTTTTACGGCGTCGAATGAGAGCGCCGGCCGTCTTCAGGCAAATGATGACGTCGAGCCACAACGACCAGTTCTCGATGTAGAAGACGTCCAGCCGATACTCATCCTCGAAATCGAGATCCGAGCGACCCGAGATCTGGGCCATGCCCGTAACGCCCGGCTTGATAGTGAGGAGCCGGCGATGGTACTCGCTATATTTTTCCACTTCCCGCTTTTGATGCGGACGGGGGCCCACGAGACTCATCTCGCCGCGCACCACGTTGAAGAACTGCGGCAACTCATCGAGCGAATAGCGCTCGATGAAAGCGCCTACCTTAGTCTTTCGGGGATCATCTTTGATCTTGTAGAGCGGTCCCTGGCGAACACTCCGTTCTGCAATCAGCTGTTTCTCATACTCAAGCGCTGCTTCGAAATTCGGATTCGCCTTGTTGATGCACCACTTCCACTGCATATACCGGAATTTGAAGACTGGGATTTTTTCCCCGTTCTCCCCGACTCGTTCGTTCGTATAGATGATCGGACCGTCCGGGTCCTCGTACTTGATGAGGAGCGCAATAGTGAGCATGATCGGTGAAAAAAGCGCTGTCAGGATTGATCCACCGACAATATCAAAGGCACGCTTCAAGACCTTGCCCCAACCATCGAGTGGCGTATGCTGGAACTCGATGATCGGCTCGCCATTGAAAATAGCCATGGTAAAACGCGACGTTTCGCGCGTCGTCGGCAAGTACTTCAGCGTGATGTTGTTGATCTGACAGTAATCGAGAAGCTTTTCCTGTTCATCATCGGTCAAGGACGGGTCACAGACCATGATTTCATCAATCCCGTGCGTCTCGCGGATATCCTTGATCGCATGGAGCGAAATCGTTTCGACCTGGCCGACCGTCACGTAGCCGAGTTCAGGACGACTGACGAACAGCTTTTTCAATTGTTCGATCTTACCGTTGGTTCCGACTAGGAGAATACGATGGACGCCGACGCCTTTTTTCACAAGGTAGTGCCGCTGGATGCGCTGGATGATATAGCGGGCCAGCGTCACATAGAACACCATAAACGACCATGCGGCGAGGATGATGAACCGCGAGGAGAACCACTCTCGCTTGAGAAAGATCGTAACGATGACGAGCACGAGCACGAGTGAAGTCGCGCGGAATACCTTGAACGCTTCAGCAAGCGGACTGCGGGTCGCGCGCATGGTATAGAGCCCCTCGATCGCATAAACCAAGAGAAAAAGTGGCGCGATGATGAGTACAACCTGGAGAAAATCAACGAAATCGACGTTGTAGAGCTTCGGCCGAAGCGCGAGGATCTGAGGGATATCCCGCACTGCGTACGCTGAAAGCGCCGCCAGAACGATCATGAGAAAGTCGACCGGAAGCTGGATGGCGCTGAAATAGATTTCTGAACGCTTCATGCCGATTACCTATGCTCAGGATGGATTAAACCCCGCTTCTTCTCGATAGATCAACAATACTCCTTTACAAAACAGATCGATAAGCCGGATTCTGTACCCCGCGATTACTCACGGGGCGACTACCATTTCTCTTGCCCTGCCGTTACCAACAGGGTCCTTGCGGTTCTCCCATTCCTTCTTGAGCTCCAAGAAGAAAAAGGCGCGACCTTGCATCGAGGTAAGGATTTAGCCGTTTCACCCCTGTCTTTCGACAGGATTATTCCACTAGGGAACCCTCGGCCTTTCGGCTCCGGCGTCACTGCTCGCACCTCTCTGATCGCTCAGGACGGGCGTTACCCGCTACCTGCTACCTGTTTCCAGGTCGATGTCCGGACTTTCCTCGCCGCCCCGTTTTACCGGGGCCAGCGCGATAGTCTGATCTGTCTTGTAAAAGAGCATCGTGCTCAATATATTTAAGCATAAATACTATGCTTTGTCAATATATTTTAGTTGGCAAAAAGAGGCCGATACAAGCCTCTTTTTTGCTACATTTTGAGCCGGAACCCGAGACGTTCATTGGCCGCCTCGACGATCCTTCCGAACGTCTCATCCATCTCATCGCCAGAGAGCGTCCGATCTGACGATCCGAACGAGAGGTGGAGCGCAAAGCTCTTTTCGGTTTCCGTTTCGAAAACATCGAACAACTCGTAGGAAACGAGAAGCGGCTTCCCCGCCTCGGAAAGAACGATCTCGATATCATTGAAAGAGACCCCCTTCGGACCAATAAGCGAGATATCGCGATGCGCCAAGGGGAAACGCGAGAAATCCCGATAGACCACGTCCTCCCTGGCATGATTGGCGAGTACAGCAACCGAAAGTTCAGCGAAATAGGCTTTGGTACCGCTTCCGAGTCGTCGTGACAGCTCATGATTGATTTCGCCAGCATACCCCAGCGAAGCCCCATCAGCGCTCGAGAGATGTGCGACCCGGCCAGATCGAAAAGCGGAAAACGAGCCGGTAGCCATTTCATTCCACGTTACCTTCGTTCGGATTGAGCCAAACAGCGCTTCCAGGCGCGCTTTGAAGCGAAGGAACATGGCCGTGTCGGATTCTTCGGCCGGACCGAACATGACGAGTCCGACTCGTTTTTCTTCGTGCGGTCCGGTTTGTTCGTTTCGATGGACGCACCCAAATTCGAACAGGCTGAAGTGCGTGAAGTATTTGGCATTGGTCGCAAGGGCCCGGTAGAGACCCGGAAAAAGGCTTGAGCGGAGATAGGCCTGATCCGGGTTCATCGGATTGGCAATTGAAAGATGCTCTTCTTTGGGCAGGCTGACGAGGGGCAGGCTTTTTTCTCCGTAGAAAGAATAGGTCATCACTTCGTCGAAGCCCATGGCAGCGAGCGTCGTCTTTAGCGTCCGTTCAAACGCCTTGTCGGCATCCCGAAGTGGCGGCACGGCTGGGAGTGCGAGCGGCTTCGGAACGATGTGATGATACCCAGAAAGCCGGCCGATTTCTTCAATGAGGTCTTCCGGGGCTCGGAGATCCGGACGACGCGCTGGCACGATCACCTTGAGTGCAGGACGATTCGGGACCTTTTTTACAGCGAGACCGAGCCAAGAGCAGTACTGGACTGCTTGAAACAACGGGATCTTAGTTCCGAGCAAACTCTCCAGCTCCTCCTGTTCGAGAATGATCACAACCGGCTTTGCCGCCTTGTCCGAGACATCGCGAATAGCGACCCCCTGTCCGATACCCCAGGCATCGGCATAACGCGCAAGCAGCGCTGCAACTTCACTGGGACGCTCGATATCGATGCCCCGTTCGTATCGGTAAGCAGCGTCGGTTAAGAGGCGGTAACGCTTTTCGGTCCGGCGGATGCTTTTCGCATCGAAACTCGCGATCTCGAACACGACGCGCTTTGTCTTGTCCGTGATCCCAGAATGCTTTCCGCCCATCACGCCTGCGAGCGCGAGCGGCTTTTTCGTATCAGCAATAACGATGTCGTCCTTGGACAGCGTAAGCGTCGTCCCGTCGAGGAGTATGAGACGCTCACGCGGCTTCGCGAGCCGGACGACGATACCACCCGCAGGAATCGCATCCGCATCAAAAGCATGTACTGGCTGCCCAGTCTCGAGCATGAGGTAGTTTGTGAGATCGACGAACGCATTCATCGGCCGAAGACCGGAAATGACCAGGCGTACCTGAACAGCCAGCGGGCTTGATTTCATTTCGGCATGATCAAGGAGCAGCGCCATATAGCGCCGCGAGCGCTCCGTCTTGATTGAGACTTTCGGCACTTTCGTACTCTTGCGGAGACGGACCGGTTTCTTTGAGGCAGTCAGGAACGGTGCGACTCCGCCCTCAAGCGCTGCGATCTCGCGAGCGAGCCCCTGATATGAGAGCGCATCGCAGCTGCGATCCGGCAGTATCTTCACATCGAGCACGGTGTCTTCAAGTCCAGCGTACCGGACAAAGTCCCGACCGATCGGAGCGTCCTCCGGAAGTACCAGGATACCAGTATGGTCCGACCCGAGCCCGAGCTCTTTGGCCGAACAAATCATGCCTGACGACTTCACGCCGCGAAGCTCGGCTTCCTTGATCTCAATCCCACCTGGGAGATGAGCGCCCGGGAGCGCTACGGCCACCTTTTGTCCCTTAGCGAGATTGGGCGCGCCACAGACAATTTTCCGAACATCTTTCTTTCCTGTCGATACCGTCGCGATCCGGAGCCGGTCTGCCGCCGGGTGCTTTTCGACCGTCAGCACTTTTCCGATTATCACCGAAGAAAGTCCATGTTCATAGGGGGAAACGGACTCTACTTCAAACGAGTGCGCCATGAGCAATTCCGCTAGACGTTCCGGCGTTTTTTTCGTCCCCGAGAGCTCTTTGAGCCAATGGTAACTGAAAATCATAAGCTAGAATTGCCGGATAAATCGGAGATCGCCCGACATGAGGAGTCGGATATCGGAAATCTTGTATTTCATCATGGCGAGCCGGGTAAGTCCGAAACCCCAAGCGAATCCCTGATACTGGTTGCGCTTGTAACCTGCTGCTTCGAGGACGTTCTGATGTACCATGCCAGCGCCGCCGATCTCGAGCCAGCCCGTTCCCTTGCAGACCGGACAACCCTGGCCGCCGCAGAGCTGGCAGCTGATGTCGAATTCGAATGACGGTTCCGTGAACGGGAAGAAACTGGGGCGGAGCCGGACGCTCGTCGCCTTCTTGAAAAACGCCGTGAAAAATGTCTCTGCCACTGCTTTGAAATTCGCTACTGACACATCACTGCCGACCACGAGGCACTCGAACTGATGAAACGTATGCTCGTGAGAAGCATCGGTCGCTTCGTTCCGGAAGATGCGGCCTGGGATGATGATTTGAAACGGCGGTTTGTGGCGCTCCATATAGCGCACCTGAACGGAAGAGGTATGCGTCCGCGGGAGATATTTTTTCTTTTTCCAGCTTTCCCCAAGCCAAAACGCGTCCTGCATATCGCGCGCTGGATGGTCTGGGGGAAAGTTGAGGGCATCGAAGTTATACCATTCGCTCTCGACCTCCGGTCCATCCGCTACCGAAAACCCCATCGAGACGAAGATATCCTCGATTTCGTGCTCGATCCGCGTGATCGGGTGGAGATGCCCCGCACCGGTCCCCGTGCCAGGCAGCGTCACGTCGATCGCATCAGTGACGGACTGTCCGGCTGTAGCCATGATGCGCGCCTGGGCCGCCTCAGCTGCTTGGATCAGTTCCTGCTTAATAGCATTCCCAGTCGAACCCACGACCTTCCGCTCTTCGGGCGATAGTTCTTTCACGCTGCGAAGGAGGGTGTTGAACTCACTTTTCCGTCCGAGATAGGTATTTTCCCAGGCGCGAAAACCGGCCTCATCCGTCGCTTGGGCAAGCGCGGCGAGCGCCTCGTCTTTAATGGCTTTCAGTCGATCAAGTGTCATATGGTCATTCTATCCAACTCCTGCCGCCCCGGTCAAAAAACGATCCTGCCTAATTCGAAAATGTAATCTTCACGAAGTCTTTTTTTCCAACCTTCATCACCTTTCCGTTGTGTTTCTCCTTACTAAAGCAAATGTTTTCCGGTGATATTTTCTCACCATCAATTGACACTCCGCCCTGCTCAATCTTTCGCATGGCATCGCTCTTACTTGTCGAGAAACCCATTTGAAGTATCACATCAACTACAGTCTCAAATGCGCTATTAACTAGTGTTACTTTGACGTCCGTAGGAATAACTTTTTTTGAAAAAGTATCATTAAAGTATCTTTTACACTTCTCCGCCTTGTTCATCCCGTGGTAGAGACTTACTATTTCAGTGGCTAATGTTAGCTTTACATCACGAGGATTCACATCATTTGTGTTAAGAGACCTTTCGAATGTGCGTACCTTATCCATAGCGACACGTGTGCAATGGACAAAATATTCAACTATCAGCGAGTCAGGGATCTTCATTACCTTGGCAAACATATCATTAGGCTCATCTAGAAGATTGATAGTGTTTCCCCAGCTCGAGCTCATTTTCCGGCCATCAGTACCCAGGATAAGATTTGTCATCAGAACAGATTGGGGCGCACTCGCAAGTGGATTAGGACCTATTGAATTTCCCGATCTCTGTTTCGGTATCCCCTTAATATTTTTTCGAATAAGTTCCATTTCCTTTAGGGAAGTTACCATATGTCTCTGGGATTCACGCCCAGCGAGAAGATTGAATCTCTGGTCAGTTCCACCCAATTCCACGTCTGCATCAACCATTATGCTGTCATAGCCCTGCATCAGCGGATATAGCAGCTCCCTCAGGGAAATTCTTTTCCCGTTATCAAGTCGTTTTTTGATATTGTCGCGACTGATAAATTCATTTAGTGAAAACCAGTCCGACAATTCTCCGACTCTCCTCAATGTTAATTTTGATAACCACTTGGAGTTGTAGTAAACCCTCGTCGATTTCTTATTCAAAATCTTATAGGCCTGCTTTAAATAAGATTTCATGTTTTGCTTCACCAGATCCTCAGAAAGCATTGGCCGCTCACTTTCCTTATCTGAAGTGTCGCCAATCTGACCAGTGAAATCACCGACGATAAAAGCGACTTGACAGCCGAGATCCTGAAAGTCTCGCAGCTTCAAAAGTGGCACGGATCGGCCAAGGTGGAGGTTGGGACTGGTCGGATCAATCCCGAGCTTCACGCGAAGCTTTTCACCGGCGAGGAGCCGCCGTTTCAGGTGATCACGATCGATTACTTCGGCCACGCCCCGGGTCAGGAGCTCTTCGATTTTCTGTTCTCGATTTTCCATAGGTTTATTCTACCACCCGTATTCACTATATGAGATATCATTCTTGATCTTTCCAAGTACTGTCCGGATATACGGGATGGTATTTTCAGGCAGATCATCAATAGGAAACCAGGACAAATCGTCACACTTCTCGGGTTCCTGATTTCGCACTTCACCGTCCCACTGGTTCACCGGGAAAAAAGCGTCGACTCGCTCTGATCCATCTTCTCCTTTCCGGTGGAGAATATGCGGCGCTACGAGCCATTTCGCATCTATGCGAATTCCGATTTCTTCAGAGATCTCACGGCAGAGAGCGGCCGTAAAACTTTCGCCCAGTTCAACATGACCCGCCGGTAATGAATACTGCCCATCACAATACCCCGTATTCGCCCGTCTCGCCAGAAGTACCTGACCACCCCGCAAGAGAACGAGGTAAGAAGCAAGGATATTAGTCGGCAGATGTTTCCCCATACTTTTACAGCCCGAGTTTGCGTTTCGCGAGACGATACTGGTCGTCCGACATTTGCCCTGCTTTCTTCATCGCGTCGAGCTGCGCGAGGATCTCACCTTTGTGCTTCTCGATGTTTTTCGGCGTCAGCGACTTCTGGAGCACTTTCTGCCGTTCCTCCGGTGACATCTTTAGGACCCGCTTCATCGCGAACCGCTGGAACATATTCATGTCCTTGGCACCCGGCA
>CAZTYU010000007.1:0-27975 GCA_964617535.1 uncultured Bdellovibrionales bacterium
GCAGAGATGAAAGCCTACATGGAGGAGGAAAAGCGGCGGTACGAATCGCTCCTCGCCAGCCAAAAAGAAGAAATCGCCCGGCATCAGCGGGTGGCGACACGCACTACGACAGAGAAAGTCGTAAAGAAGCAGTCTGTCCAAGTCGCTGCCAAGTCCGGATCGACTGTTTCAAAGTCATCGAGCTCGCCGAAGTCGACCGCGGCGTCAAGCGTGAGTGTCACAACAAGTACGCCCAAAGCCGCAACCAAAACGAAAACCTCTTAGCCAAATATATGCACACCTTCATCACTATCACACGGCTTCTCAGCATTCTCGTTCTGACGTTCGGCCTCGGAGTCGGGCTCTCGTTCATCCCAAAGTTTTCACATTCGTTTGCTGGAGCGTCTCCTGCGTTCGCACGCGAGGATGAAGACGAAGAAGACGAGGAACATGAAGAAGATCGCGAGGATGAGGAGGAGGAAGATGACGACGAGGACGAACATCGACCTCGTGCCACTGAAGCGTCCCCGACACCGGCCGCCGAACCAATCGAAACCATAAAAAAGGAGAAGGCGCCGAAAATGAAAACGATTGTCCAAGAGATCGTCGAGGAGCGACCAGTCGTCGAAACCTATGTGGAGACTGACCCGGGTTATGACGACGACAGCGATGGCGATGCGCTCGTCGATGCGCTCGACCCCGATCCAGCAATCCCGCAGTCCGATTACTTCACCGACGACGATGGCGACAGCGTCCCGAACGCGCTCGACACCCGCCCTGGAGCCGACGACATCCTCGCGCTGGACGAACTCAGTGACGCGAACGCAAATGGCATCCTCGATGCCTACGAGCCGCTATGATTGGACTCCGTACCATCGAACGCCGGATTGATGGCGAGATCATGGGCACGGATGTGCTGATACGGATCGCCTCACGGAACGCATCCAAACAAGCGATGGAAATGGCCCTCGACGAGAGTTTCCGATCAATGCGTGAATTCGCCGATCGCTTCAGTCGCTTCCGCACAGACAATGAGCTCTGGCGATTCAATGAATCCGAGGGCGGAAAGGTTTCTATCGAACTGTTCGATCTCCTCAGTCGGGCTGTCTCGCATTTCCGAACCAGCAGTGGCCGTATTGATCCGAGTGTCCTCCCCGCGCTGGAACGCGAAGGATACCACGGCGCCTACGTCGGAACCGTCCCAAAGGAAAAAATCGACTTCACGATGCTCGCCATCGATCCGGCCACCCGATCGGTTCGGAAGCCCCGCGAGCTCAAGCTCGATTTCGGCGGTTTTGGAAAGGGCTACATCGTCGATCGGATCGCCGATAAGCTCGCAGGCCGCTACCCGCATGTCCTCGTCGATGCTGGCGGTGATATCGCCGTCCGCGGATCGGATGTCGGACGCGGAGAAACCGGCTGGATCATCGATGTCGAAAATCCGGCGACCCGTGAATCCTCCGGCATTCTGCTCAGGCTCTCCGATGGCGCGGTCGCGACGTCAGGAAAAAACCGCCGGACCTGGAAAGCTGGCGGCAGCACGAAACATCACCTGATTGACCCGGCGACCGGCGCGCCGAGCGAGAGCGATCTCCTCTCTGCAACTGTCCTCGCGCCAGACTGCGAAACCGCCGACACGCTCGCCAAGCAGTTATTCCTCCTTGGGAAGACCGAGGCTCTGGAAACTGCCGAGCGTGATCAGATTCCCCTCATTGTCTTCAATGAAAGCGGTACTGCCACGATAAACCGTTTTGCTGAGTCCTATGTCATTGCGCAATAACTCCGTTCTGCTCACGTTCATTGTCGGTGTATGTATTCTCACTATCGTACCAGCGCATGCTGCGATTCAGGATACTGATGCCGATGGATTGACCGACTCTGCCGAACAGAATGTCTACAGAACCGATCCGCGTATCGCAGATACCGACCAAGATCTCGCTGATGACGGCAGAGAGGTGCTCGCCGGAACCAATCCTCTTGACCCCGCATCTTCCCCGCTCGAATCCTGGCAGCGGACTGAATCAGAGCTCCTCCCCAATCCGAAATCGCTTCCTTGGTACGTCGGGCGCGCCTCAGGCATCCTCGCCTTTCTCCTGTTCTCACTCGTCGTCATCAACGGCCTCCTCATGTCGACCCGGCTCGTCTTCAAAATCTTCCCACCTGCGCTCAACTACGAAGCGCATCGTTTCCTCTCGTGGATGGCGCTCGTGGCCACAATCGGTCACGCGGCGAGTTTCATGTTCGATCATTACTTCCACCTCTCGGCCGTCGAAACCCTCGTTCCGTTTGCGCTCATGCGTCCGATCACCACGACCCTCGGACTTTCCATCGGCTGGACGGTCGGGCTCGGCATCATCGCTTTCTACGGAGCCATCACCCTCGTCCTGAGCTCAGAATTCAGGAATCGCATCGGCGTGAAGACCTGGCGCAAACTCCACTATATGAGCTTTGCTATGTACCTCCTCTTTCTCGGGCATGGACTCCTCTCGGGTACCGATTCCAAGGAATGGTGGATGATTTCGACTTACACGACATCCGGCGTCACCGTCTTCAGCCTCATTATGGTCCGCATCTTCGCCTCGATCCGGTCGCATAGGCAGAAAAATCAGGCTGCGATCCAGGCATAGTCAGAAACCGAGCTATCGCGTAGAATATGGCCATGTCGCTTTTTTCACTGCTCAGCCTGAAAGACCTCTTTCGCTCCGTCATCCTCGGAGTACTGGTCGGTTGGCTCCTCATCTCAATCCACGACCCCGAGCATAAACGATTCGAATTCAAGGTCACCCTCATCGCTCCAACCGAACAGCAGATCGGGTAAGTAAAAAGCGGCCGGCCGGCCGCTTTTGATTTGCACAGAAACGCATCCTTTCACTTGTCAGGCCCAGCGGAAGGCAACCACGACGTACGCTACGAGGAGAAGCGCCAGACTCCCCCAGAAGAGGCGCTGCCCGTGGAGGCGAAGCGCCGGATCGGCAGCGATTTCTTTCGTCGCAAAACCCGGACCTTTGAAGAGAAAAAGCATCTCATAGAGTCGAATGATCACCACCCAAGCGACAAACATACTGACAAGAATGCCGAGACCAGGCATCCACGGATTCGCGAGCTCCGCTGTCGGCGCGGCCGGCGTCTTGGTGAGCCATTTCACCCAGCCGGCCCATTTCATGTCAAAGACGTGAATCACCGCGAGGAGCATCACGACGCGGAGGCCCCAGCGCTGCAGGAACCACCAGCGCGCCGGTCCGATGAGGGCGATCATCTTCTGAAAGGAAATCACGAACAGTACAAAGAGAGCGACCGCTCCCACCAACCCCGCCGCAAACTCGGCCGAAGAAAAATCATACCAATCCTGAGGAAACTTCTTCGGGAGGAGAAAATAGGAAACGATAGCGTGAACAAAGATATAGAACGCGCCGACAATACCGAGCTCCTTGCGCAGTCCGACCCAGTAGTCGAACCGGTCGAAATAGCGACTGATCGGCCCGACAAGGAATGTGAAGGCGAGGAGCGCGATACCAACGCCAGCGAGCGCCTTGTTCGGAACGAAAAGCATGTCGGCCGAAATCGGCGCATCGAAGTAGTAGCCCCGACGTACCAGAAGATACGAGCTGAAGAGAGCAAGGAGAATCGCTGAGACGAAAACCGACACGAAGTAATCGCGCCCGCTGAATGGTTTGTGCCCTTCCATATGTTTTAATATCAATTGATTATAGTATACCGCTTATTTCAGGATCGGATGCCCACTCGCCGCCCGGAAGTCTGAAATCGCTCCGCGAGCTGTACCATCTCATCTGAATCGAAGCCATGATACCAAGCAAATGCTGGATCAAGCGTCTCTTCTGGCCGGAACGTCTGGAGTCGCCACTCCTCAGCACCCTCCAGGAGGCTCGAGAGCTCAGCAAGCGTCGCATCGGTATGGTGCTCTCGGATGAGCGTCGTTCGGAATTCGTACCCAATACTGCTCTCCTGGATGAGACCGATGCTCCGCTCGATGTTCGCCGGCTTTGCGCCGCTACCGGCGAGCTCGCGGTACCTCCAGAGCGAAGTCTTCACATCCATCGCGACGTAGTCAACAAGCCGCTCCGCGAGAAGTCGCTCCAGCATGTCCGGGTTGTTGCCGTTCGTATCGAGCTTAGTGGAAAATCCGAGCGCCTTGATACGCCCGAGAAAGTCCGGCAGATCCCGCCAGATCGTCGGCTCACCACCGGAAACAACGACTCCATCCAGAAGTCCACGCCGTTTTTCGAGAAAGCGAAAAAAATTATCTTCGGGGATAAAGCTTTCCGCGATCCGGCACAACCGTTCCGGTAGGACGAATTCGGGATTGTGACAGAAGCCACAACGCAGATCGCAGCCAGGCGTGAAGGCAATAGCAGCAACCCTTCCTGGAAAGTCGAGCAGCGTGAATCGTTGGATCGCTGAAAGTTTCATGCCGCTTTCGCTACCGGATTCTCCGCCACGAAACGATGGTTGTCCGCGACACATTCCTCGAAGTGCTTGCGCGAGTAGTGCTCGGCCTTCTTCCCGATGTTGAAATGCGATACCGGCCGATGATAGCCCATGACGCGGGTCCAGACTTCGCAGCGCGTGCGGCGGTCGTTCAGGTTAGTTTCGGAAGAAATGCCCGCCGTCTGAGTTGATGTCTTGCTCATACGAGTTTTTGCTCATTAATTGATTACGTGATTACTTCGCTGCTTCTTGGCTCGCGTATGTCCTCCGCAGTTCGCTGTCGTAGCGCGCACCCTCACCGATCCCGAGCTCCGCATCGCATTTGGGGCAGAAGTCGTGCTCGCCATCGAGGTAACCGTGCGTCGGGCAGATCGAGAACGTCGGCGTGATCGTGATATACGGCAGCCGGAAATGAGAGAGAATGTTCCGAACCAAGTTTCGGCAGGCTTCGCCCGAACTCACGCGCTCGTTCATGTAGCAGTGCAGCACCGTGCCGCCCGTGTATTTGGTCTGAAGTCCGTCTTGGAGCTCGAGCGCCTCGAACACATCATCTGTATAACCGACCGGGAGCTGCGACGAATTCGTATAGTACGGCGCCTCAGGCGTTCCCGCTTGGAGGATGTCAGGAAAACGCTTGCGATCCTCTTTTGCGAACCGGTACGTCGTCCCCTCGGCCGGCGTGGCCTCGAGATTGTAGTAATTCCCTGTTTCCTCCTGATAGTCTTTAATCTTCTCGCGCATGAAATCGAGCACCTCGGTCGCGAAGGCCTGCCCCTTCGGCGTCGTGATATTCTCGCTGTCCCCGGTGAAATTCCGAATCGCCTCGTTCAGACCATTTACGCCGATCGTTGAGAAGTGATTCTTCAGGTAGCCCAGATACCGCTTGGTGTACGGGAACAGCCCCCGGTCGATCCATTTCTGGATTTCCGTCCGCTTGATCTCGAGCGACTCCTTGGCGAGTTCCATGAGATGCGCGATACGCGAGAAGAAGGCCTCCTTGTCGCCCGCGCAGAGATAGCCGATACGCGCCGCATTCAGCGTAACGACGCCAATCGACCCCGTCATCTCCGCCGAACCAAAGAGCCCGCCGCCGCGCTTCCGGAGCTCACGGAGATCAAGCTGGAGCCGGCAGCACATCGAGCGGACATCGCCCGGATTGAGGTCGGAATTGATGAAGTTCTGGAAGTACGGCGTCCCGTACTTGGCCGTCATCTCGAATAGCGGCAGGTTCTTCGGGTCGTTCCATTTGAAATCCTTGGTCACATTGTAGGTCGGGATCGGAAAGGTGAACGTCCGCCCTTTGGCATCGCCCTTCGACATCACCGCGATGAATGCCTGGTTGATGATATCCATTTCGGGCTGGAGTTCGCCGAACGCGTACTCAAACGGTTTCCCGCCAAGACGGAGCCGCTTGTCGCGCATATCGGCCGGACAGTCCCAATCGAGCGTGATGTTCGTGAACGGCGTCTGTGTTCCCCAGCGCGACGGAATGTTTAGGTTGAAGACGAACGACTGCACGTTCTGGTAGACGTATTCATAGACTTTGTCGGCGATGTAGCGTTCGGATGCCGATTCGTTCTCGAACGAGAGGCCGTAATTTTCCGCATCAGCGCGGAGTTCGAGCTCATACTTTTTCACAAAGGGCGCGAGGTACGTATCGAAGCTCGAGAAGGCCTGCGCCCCCGCCCATTCGTTCTGGAGTGTCCCAAGGAAATTCACCATCTGCGCGACCGCTGACGAGAGATGTTTTGGCGGCCCGGACTCGATTTTGTTCGGCACGCCGTTGAACCCCTCTTCGAGAAGAACGCGCAGACTCCAGCCAGCACAGTAACCCGAAAACATGTCGAGATCATGGATATGATAGTCGCCATTGCGATGCGCGTCCCCAATGGCCTTCGGATAGATGTGCGAGAGCCAGTAGTTCGCGATAACGCTCCCCGCCGTATTCAGGATCATCCCGCCCAGTGAGTATCCTTGGTTGGAATTCGCGTTTACCCGCCAGTCGAGCTTTTCGAGATAATCCGAAACTGTCTTTTCGACCTGAACAACAACATTTCGCTCCTCGCGTACTTCGCGCCGCCGTTCGCGATACAGGATGTACGCTTTAGCGACATCGGCATAGTCGTACCGAATGAGCGTCTCCTCGACGATATCCTGGATATCCTCGACGCCCGGAATAGCTTCACCAAAGCGTTCCCCACAGAGGGCGGCGACATCAACCGCGAGCACTTTTGCCCGCTCCGGATCAGCAGTCCGTGTCGCCGCGAGCGCTTTCCCGATCGCCCCCTCTATCTTCTGCAATTCAAAATCAACAATGGCACCGTTTCTTTTCTGGATTTTATAGAGCGGCATGACAGAAAAATAATTTTTAGACCCTATTCTTCTAAACACAGAAAAACAAAAAAGGTGTCGTTTAACACCAGAAACACTACCTATAGTATTCTGAACTGATTTCAGTCACTATCGAACAGCATACGGAGCTTCTTCCGAGCCCGTGAGAGGATGAGTTTGACGGCGTTCTCAGAAATACCCAGCCCTTGCCCAATCTCGCGAACCGAAAAACCCTCGCGGTAGTAGGCAGAAAGTACCGTCCGTTCCCGATAATTGAGTTCTGACGCCTCCCATATCCAATGGAGCTCCGTCGTAGGCGTCTTATCTGGAACGTGCAAATCAGATGAAAGCTCGAGGGTCGACCTTTCGCGATAGGCATTGAGGAGTACATTGTGCGCGATACGAAACAGGTAGGTACTGTATGCCGCATTGCGTGTCTCGTAGCCCGCCAGTCGCTCGAAGGCCCGGATGAAGGTGTCCTGGGTCAGATCCAGCGCCTGATCACGATTCCCTGGCAGATGACGCATGAAATAGCGTTCGATAGTCTCGAAGTATTTTTCATAGATTGCCTGATAAGCGGCAGGATCAGCCTTAGCGGCCGCAATAAGCACATGGTCGTCAATCCGGCTCTGAAAACGCTCACGGAGCGTGGCGACCCAATGTCGTTTGACCCAACGAGAAAATGGTTCTTGTATTTTTTCCTCCTTTCCTAGGGATTCATCCGGAAACCAGCGCCTGAGCCACGGCAAAGCCGAGCCCGCCACGGCCCGAGGATTACCGAACACCTCGCGCCATTCACTCACGAACTGCGGTGCATCCTCGATCCGCGGTGGGCGGAGGGCAAGGTATTGGACCGATCCATCGGAATCCTCGAGTGGCGCGACCACGAGAAGTTCTTTGTATTCGCGACCGGTCTTCGACCGATTGGTCACCGTTCCAACGAAGCCCCGATGTTCATCGCGAAGCGCCCGCCACATCTCTTGGTAAAAACGGCGTGGCATATGCCCACCCCATAGCTTTCCGGGTTTCGCGTCGATGATTTCAGCGACCGAGAATCCAGTCCGGGCAGCGATCCCCTCGTTTGCATACGTCGCAATTCCATCGCTATCAGTCAAGAGGATGTTCCCAAGAGAGAGCCGGGACGAGAGGGTATGATTTAATCCGGTGAATCCCATATTCGGTCGATTCGCAATTACCTTTTCAAACTGTATAATAGCATTGTCAATCCATCAGTCGAACCATTATGCGCATCGCTTTTTTTGAGATCCAGGGCTGGGAACAACCACTCCTCGAGGAGGCTTTCAAGGATCATGAGCTTTTTTTCTCCGAGAAACCGCTCCAGGAATCCGACCTTTCGAGCGTGAAGGATTTTGAGGCGCTCTCGGTCTTCATCTACAGCCGAGTCGGCAAGGAGATCATCGAGACCATGCCAAATCTCCGCCTCATCGCCACCCGTTCGACTGGCTACGACCACATCGATCTCGCTGCAGCAAAAGCGAAAGGGGTCGTCGTCTCCAATGTCCCAACCTATGGCGAGCACACCGTCGCCGAGCACACCTTTGCCCTCATCCTCGCCCTCTCCCGCAATGTCCACAAATCGCATGTCCGGCGGCTGAAAAATGATTTCTCCATCGAAGGACTCAAGGGATTCGACCTGAAGGACAAGACGATCGGTGTCGTCGGTGCCGGCAAGATCGGACTCCACGTCATCAAGATTGCGCGCGGCTTCGGGATGCGTGTGCTCGCCTACGACGCGTTCCAGAACAACTTCCTTTCTGATGTCCTCGACTTCGACTACTGTTCGCTCGACAAGCTGCTGGCTGAATCGGATATCATCACTCTCCACACGCCCTACAACGAAAAGACACATCACCTCATCAATGAACACTCGATCGGCAAGATCAAGCGCGGCAGCCTCCTCGTGAATACGGCTCGCGGCGAACTCGTCGACAATGACGCGCTCATCCAGGCGCTCGATCAAGGCATCCTCGCTGGTGCCGGACTCGATGTCATCGAGGGCGAGCAGCTCATCAAGGAAGAAAAGGAACTCCTTTCCGGTACGAATCTCAAGGGAGACCTCTCGGAGCTCGTGAATGATCACAACCTTCTTCGGCGAGACAATGTCGTTTACACCCCGCACATCGCCTTCTATTCAGAGGAGGCACTTCACCGCATCCTCCGCACGACGATCGAAAATATCACCTGCTTTGCTGATGGCGTCTGCCAGAATGCCGTCGGGAACTAGTCGGCCAGCCAAACAATTTCATCAAATTCACGCTTGGCTACCGGCGTGATCGAGAGCCGATTACCCGGACGCAGGATGATGAGGTCTTGTAGGGACTTAGTTGAACGAAGCTGGGTAAGCGAGACAATTTTTTTGAAGCGTCCAACGAACTTCACATCGACGAGTATCCAGCGCGGTTTTTCTTTGGCTGCTTTCGAGTCATAGTAGCGACTCTTCGGGTCAAACTGCGTCGCGTCGGGATACGGTACCCCGGCGATTTCGGCGATTCCGGCCACCCCCGGTTCTGGACAGCTCGAGTGATAGAAAAGCACCCTGTCCCCCGGCCGCATGCTATCGCGCATAAAATTGCGGGCCTGGTAATTCCGCACGCCATACCACGGCGCCCATTTGTCGCGCGCGAGGTCATCGATTGAGTATTCATTCGGCTCGCTTTTCATGAGCCAGTACTGCTGACTGGTCGGTTTCGCATTCATATAGAGCAGTATAGCGGACAGCGGCTGATTTGCATCAAAAGCAGCCTTCGCTTAGAATGGGCTTCATTTATATATGAACGAATCCCTTGCCTTCCACCTCCTGAACCGGCTCCCTGGCGTCGGTGCCAAGACGCTACGCTTCCTCACCGGTCACTTCGGATCAGCGATAGCCGCTTGGAAAGCCACCAATGACGAGTGGAACAGTCTCGGGCAGCCGCGGCTTAGCGCCATCGCGGCGGAGCGGAAGCATCTCGATCCAGAAGCAGAGGAAGCGGGACTCGTTGAAAACGGCATCGAGGTAATCCCCTTTTCCGATCCTGCTTTCCCGACACTCCTCAGCGAGATTCCGGACGCACCCGCCCTCCTCTACGTTCGCGGCACCTACCACAAATGGAACGAGCAGCCTCTCATCGCCATCGTCGGATCGCGGAAATTCACTAGCTACGGCAAACAGGTCGCAAACGAGCTCGCCCGATCACTTTCGAAGGCTGGCTATACGATCGTCTCCGGACTCGCCTTTGGCATCGACAAAATCGCCCACGAAGCAACCCTCGAGGCTGGCGGGATAACCATTGCAGTCCTCGGCAGCGGCATCGATGACCCGACTATCTCGCCGCAGACGCACCTCACACTCGGCCAGGAAATACTGACGCGTGGTGCAGTGCTTTCTGAACTCGCACCAGGAACTCCGCCAGCAGTGGGCACCTTTCCCGCCCGAAACCGAATCATGGCCGGCATGTGCCGAGGCACGATCGTTGTCGAGGCCGCAGAAGAGTCCGGCAGCCTCATCACCGCGCGGCTCGCGCTTGACTATAACCGCGCCGTTTTCGCCGTCCCCGGTTCTATCTTTTCACCGGCTTCCGTCGGCACCCACGCCCTCCTGAAAGAAGGCGCCCGGCTCGTCACCGGTGTCCAAGACATACTCGACGAACTCGGTACCGGCCTGAACTCGATAAGCGAGCCCACCACAGCCATAGCCACGCCAGCTGATCTCGATCCAGATGAGCAAACGATCTACCAAGCGCTCTCACATGAAGGCCTTCACATTGACAAGCTCACGGTGCTCGTTAGACTGGAAACAATGCGCGTGAACATGGCTCTGACGAGGCTCGAACTCCGCGGCCTTGCAAAGAATATCGGGAACATGCATTATACTCGCGGACGCTAACACTCCCCCATGAAACTCCTCATCGTCGAATCCCCTTCCAAAGCAAAGACCATAGAGAAATATCTGGGCGGCGAATACAAGGTCGTCGCATCGATCGGCCATATTCGTGATCTCCCCAAGAGTAATAAGGCTGCGATCGATATCGCGGCTGGTTTTGTGCCGAATTATGTCATCAGCCCCGGCAAAGAGCACGTCGTAGAGTCCATAAGAGCGCTGGCCAAGAAAAGCCAGGCGGTCCTCCTCGCCACCGACCCCGACCGAGAGGGCGAAGCGATCGCTTGGCATGTCGCCGAAACCTGCGGGCTCAAAAAACCAGCCCGCGTCCTCTTCTACGAAATCACGCCCGCTGCAGTGAAAGAAGCGATCGCTCATCCGCGACCGCTTGATGTGAATCTGCGCAAAGCACAGGAAGCCCGCCGCGTTCTCGACCGGCTCGTTGGCTATGACCTCTCCGGCCTCATCTGGAAAAAACTCCGCTACGGACTCTCTGCCGGCCGCGTCCAATCCCCAGCACTTCATATCCTCACCTTGCGAGAAAAGGAAATCCGCGCGTTCATCCCCGAGATCTATTTTCAATTCACCGGTAAATTCGCTACGGCTACCAAAAAACACCTGACACTTACCTACACCAGCGAACCATCCGCCAAGAGCGACGAAGCCAAAGTCCGCGCGGCCGCAGAAGACCTGTCTGCCCATGCCAAGCAGGCTACTTGGGTCGTCGACGATGTAAAGGAAACGCCGGCCAAGCGTTCGCCCTATGCACCATTCACCACCTCGACCCTCCAACAGGCGGCCAGCTCACGTCTCGGTTTCGCACCAAGTCGCGCCATGAAGGTTGCCCAGAAGCTCTATGAGGCTGGTCACATCACTTATATGCGTACCGACTCGACCAACCTGAACAAAGACGCTGTCCAAAGCATCCACGCACACATCGAAAAGACGTATGGCAAAGCGTCGGTCATGCCACGCATATTCAAAACGAAAGCCAAGAACGCTCAGGAGGCCCATGAGGCGATCCGCCCGACCCATATCGATGCGAAGATCTATGGCAAGACGGACGAAGAAAAGAAGCTCTATGCACTCATCCGATCGCGAGCAATCGCCTCTCAGATGATTGACGCCGAGATCCTCCGGACCAAGATCACCGCTCGCGCCAGCGATACGGCCGTCCCAGTCTTCGCTACGACCGGCTCTATCGTGGTCACCCCCGGCTGGCTCGCCGAAGATACGGATGCGCGTGGCGAAGATACCGAGCTCCCGAAAGTGACGGTCGGCGAAGCCATCACGCTCGAAACAATCGAGAGCGAAGAGAAATGGACCGAGCCGCCGAAGCGTTATACTGAAGCCGGCCTTGTGAAAGAACTCGAAAAACGCGGCATCGGCCGGCCATCGACCTACGCCTCGATTATCCAGACTATCCAGACCCGCGGTTATGTCGAAAAGGAGGGTCGGACGCTTATCGCTACCGAAACGGGCGAAGTCGTGGACGATTTCCTCTCGCTCCACTTTGCTGAAATTCTTTCCGATGCTTTTACCGCTGACATGGAGGATCAGCTCGACGAGATCGCCGAAGGCAAGCGCGAATATGAAAAAACGCTCAAAGATTTCTACGGGCCATTCTCGAAGGAAGTGAAGAGCAAGGACAAGCTCGAGAAGATGTCGAATCTCGGCGCAGCACCACAAGAGATGCGCTGCCCGGTCTGCGGGAGCGATATGATCGTGAAGCTCGGCCGGACCGGAAAGTTCTATAGCTGCAGCCGTTTCCCGGAATGCACAGGCGCACTCACGCTCGAGGGCAAAGTCGTTGAGGGCCCAAAACCGACCGGGGAAAAATGCCCGAAATGCGAAAAGGGCGAGCTCGTTGAGCGCGAAGGTCGCTTCGGACGTTTTGTTGCCTGCAGCAATTATCCAAAGTGCAAGTACGTAAAGAAAGACGATCCAGCCAACCTGCCGACGACCGGCGTGAAATGTCCCGTCTGTCAGAAAGGCGAGATGGCCGAGCGGCGCGGACGTTTCGGCATCTTCTACAGCTGTTCCAACTACCCTGACTGCAAGCACGCGATCAAGGCCAAACCGACGGGCACCCTCTGCACCTACAAACGCGAAGATAAGGGCGGTCAAGAATGCGGCGCCCTCATGATGGAAGGCACGAAGACGATCCCCGAAAGGTGCAGCGACAAGACGTGTCCGAACCACAATCCGCACAAGCTAGGTAAGTAGAAAAGTCCATGCAAACTGCTTTGCATGGACAATCGTTTTCGTGAGACGGAGCGGTGTTTCGTCAGCAGACGAAACCGTGAGTCGGGGTCGCGGAAACCTGATCGCGACGGCGAGCAGGTTATCTGTGACCGAAGACGATCCCCGAAAGGTGCAGCGACAAGACGTGTCCGAACCACAATCCGCACAAGCTTTCGTCTGTCACGAAATAGTTTCACGCACGCTTTCGCCATAAAAAAGAGGACGGGTCGCACGCTGTGCTCCCGTCCTTTTCAAACCTCGCCAGCATCGCGCTAGTCCTCGAGCTTGCTCGTCTCGCCGAAGTACTCGAGGAAATTGAACGGCTGCGGCAACACGCCCTGGACCCGCAGATCTCCGAGGTTGACCTGGAACCTCGACATCGACCCTTCCTCGAAGAAGAACTCCAACCCGAGACCATCGGTGTAGTGGAGATGCAGGAAAAGCACGTAGCCGAATGACCAGCCGACATTCCGCGAAACCACGGGCTTATCCCAGATGCCACGGACGCGACTCATTCCCGGAACTGCGTCGAGCGGAAAAGATTCCGTCTCCGCCTCGACCAGGCCGGGCAAAGCGAGCATGCCGATGGAAAGCTTGATACGGGCGCTGTGCCCTGACTCATGGGGCGGGCCGTCAGCCGCGAGACTGATCGCCACGAAGATGTGCTCGAAGAGCCGGTAGAGCGGCGGACGCACCACTATTTGCTCGCGCTCAAGATACATAGTCATAGAAAACGCTCCTGTCGTGATTGGTATGAAATGTTTTCAAAAAACGTCCAGGAACCGACGGTCCCGAGTGGCCATACCCTAGCACGAACCATAAAAAGATTTCAAGCGCACTACCCGCATATTCAAAAAGAAAAAGCGGCGGGAGCAATGGTGATTGCTTCCGCCGCCTGGCGAGGCCGAACCCTGGGGCTCAGGCCGCCGCGAGCACCTTGGCCACTTCACCGATGGGACGCGCGGCATGGAGCGGCTCGGGGTAGAAGTTGCTCAGCTGGTTCGGGTTCGCGAACCAGTCCCAGCACTCGAACGCCGGCCGGTCCGGTTCCTGCCGATAGATCTTGAAGAGCTGCTCTTCGCTGAGGATGACGAGGCGCATCAGCGCGCTGCCATCGGGTTCGACGGCGATCGAGACGCGCTCGACGAAGCGAGTGATGCTGGTCAGCTCGGCGCCGAGTTGACCCTCGGGGCCGAGCGACTCGAGCCGCTCGTAGTCACGGCCGAGCGACGACATCTCGAAACTGCCGCCGGTGACGAAGTCGAAGCTCTTCGGATCCACGCCGTTCTTCACGAGACGCGCCCGGATGAGCCGGGTCCCGTGATGGAACCGCTCGAGGCGGAACTCGATGTCGATGCCCGGCTGCGGCCGGATGCCGGAATAGATGGCGTGAGGAATGTCACGGAAGAGGGTGACGACGGTTTCTTCCTTGCGTTCTTGCATTCGCGCTCTCCTGGTTGTCAAACTACGTTGAGGACAGGCATTACCTGGGTGAAAAACAAAAAGGCATTACGCCGACTTTACCCTTTGTAATGCCCATTTGTTTGCTGACAGTATACAGGAAAACAACGCTTCTGTCAACGCTATCAAGTGCTGAGAATACAGGAATAATGGCTTATTTAAAGCATTAAAATCGACTCTAGCAGGAAATCTAACTGATCAGTATGCATCTAGAGGATGCGAGGCGTTTCTGACTTATTCCAAAAAAGTTAGCCCGAACATTATCGCAACCCCAAAAAGAACAGACATCAACTGATACACCGAACCCCGGCCCGGCTCGCTTTTATGAAGTTCCGGGATAAGGTCGGCAACCGCGATGTAAATGAAACCACCGGCCGTGAGTGGTACGAACACGGCAGTAAGAGAGGTCGCAAATTCCCCGATTGCAAAAAATGCTACCGCCCCAAGAAGCGCACAAAGCGCCGAAAGGAAGTTTAGACAGAGAGCGCGTCGCTTTGTATAACCAGCATGGAGTAGCACAGCAAAATCACCGACTTCCTGCGGAATCTCGTGCAACATAACGGCAAGCGTCGTGGCAAACCCGAGCGGCAAGCTGACCGCGAAGCTTGCCGCGATAATCACGCCATCAAGAAAATTGTGAACGCCATCAGAGACCAGGACAAGTCTGCCGACCGGATGAATCTGCGCATCCCCGAGATCCTCACCATGATGATGCCAATGCAGTATTTTCTCGAGAACAAAGAACGAAAGGACTCCGGCGATGACAAGGAGTCCGACTTTGTCTGCGGCTTCCACATCCGAAAAGGCCTCAGGTATGAGATGAATGAATGCATCTCCTAAAAGTGCACCGACCGCAATGCTGATGAAAAGCGGGATGTACTTTCGGAAAATTTCCTCCCGGAACGAAAGAAGCAGGATGCCGATCAGCGAAAGCATACTGACCACCGCGACGCTCCCAAAGGTGTAGATATATGTTGTCATCATAATCGCTATTTATTACGCGCACATTTTGCAAAGACCGAAGAACTCAAGCGAATGCCGGTAAATGGAAAAGCCGTTCTCTTTAGCAAGCCGCTGTTCCTGAGTCGCGAGGTCAAATTCATCGAGAAGAATGTCCTCTACTTTTTCGCATTCAAGACAGATAAAGTGGTGGTGATGACCGCGTTCAGTCAGCTCAAAGTACTGCTTGCGATCGCTGACGATGACTCGGCGTACGATCCCCGCCCGTTCCATCGCCGCCAAATCGCGATAGATAGTTGTTTTGTTTGCCTTTCTCCCCGCCTTGTGACACTGAGAAACAATATCCGGTGTTGCAAGCGGCCCGGTCGCATCATGAAGTACAGACAAAAGCACACGCCGAGTCTCTGTGTCCCGGAGTGCGGCATCCGATAGCTTTGGGCGGCAACAATCATTCATGGCTCCATGATAGCAACTTAGTTGCATTTGTCAAGGATCCTGGGGAGCTTCTTGAATGACTGCGATAATCGTGGCAAAATGACCGGGCTGAACTGGTCGCTCTTAAATCTCTCTATGGCTACTGCTATTTCCATTGATTCCGTCATCAAGGCCAGTCGCTTCCCGCTCAAAAGCGAAGCTGAAAAGCGGATCCGTGAGGCGTACGCGTTCGCAGAGCAGGCGCACGAGGGGCAGCTCCGGCGCTCCGGCGAACCCTATATCACCCACTCGCTCCATGTCGCGAAAATCCTCGCCGAAATCGGCATGGACACGACGACGCTCATTGCTGGCCTCCTCCATGACGTTCCCGAGGATACGCCCGTCCCTCTCTCTGAAATCGAGACACGATTCGGAGAGGACGTCGCCTACCTCGTCGACGGCATCACAAAACTTGGCAAGATCAAACTCCGCGGTTCGCGGGAGGAGTACTTCCTCGAGAATCTTCGCAAGATGTTTCTCGCCATGGCCAAAGACATCCGCGTGGTGATCATCAAGCTCGCCGACCGGCTCCACAACATGCGCACACTCGAGCACGTTCCACGGGATAAGCAGGAGCGGATTGCTCGAGAAACCATGGAAATCTACGGACCGATCGCCAACCGGCTCGGTATCGGTGAAATCAAGGGCGAGCTCGAAGATCTCTGCTTCAAATACCTCGATCCGGAACACTACGCCGAGACAAAAAAGATCGAGGAAACCTATCTCCATCAGGGAAAGGCCTACATGGACGAAACGGTCGCACTCTTTCGTACTCTCCTCGAAAAAGAGAAGATTCAGGTTGTCGATATCAGCGGACGGACGAAATTCCTCTATCGGCTCTGGAAAAAGCTGGAGCGTCACGATATGGATATCACGCGCATCTATGACCTCGTCGCCATCCGTATCATCGTCCCCGAAGTTGCCGATTGTTATGAGGCGCTCGGCATCATCCATCGCGAGTACCGTCCGATGGTCGGCCGGATCAAAGACTATATCTCGCTCCCGAAACCGAATGGGTATCAGTCGCTTCATACGACCGTCTTTGGGCCGCAGGGCCGCATCCTTGAAGTCCAGATCCGCACCGAAAAGATGCATACCGAAGCCGAATTCGGCATCGCTGCCCACTGGATCTATACTGAACGCGCCGAACGCAGCTGGAAGAGTTTTTTCAGCCGAAAGAAAGATGCCGTGCCAAAGGAGCCGCGCGGGCTCGAATGGGTACGCCAGCTCCAAGAGTGGCAGAAAGAGATCGGGCGTGACGACGAAGAGTTCTTGAAGGGACTCAAAATCGACTTCTTCAAGAATCACATTTTCGCTTTTACTCCCAAGGGCGACATCATCGAGCTCCCCGAGGATGCCACCCCGATCGATTTTGCGTACGCCATCCATAGTCAGATCGGCGATGCCGCGTCCGGCGCCAAGGCCGACGGCAAGATCATCCCGCTCGACCAGCACATCGTAAACGGTCAGGTCATAGAGATTCTGACTGAGAAAAACAAGAAAAAGCCCAGCCGAGACTGGCTAGACTTCGCGAAGACCGCCAACGCCAAGGCGCATATCCGCCGGGCACTCCGAAACGACGGCCTCTTTGCCAGTAGCGGCAAGTAGTAACCAAACTCTCGCTATTCTTTTGTCGCACGCATGACTTCTTCGATCGTCGTCATGCCCTGGACGATCTTGATAAAGCCATCCTCAACCATGGTTTCCATCCCATTTTTGCGGGCCTGTTTCTCGATGTCCTCGCTCGTCGCAGACTGGGTCACGAGCTTACGGATATCCGTATCCATCTCGAGCACTTCATAGACACCAACGCGACCGCGATACCCTTCGTTGTTGCACTGTTCGCATCCAGCAGCCTTATAGAGTTCGATATCTTCCCATTTTTCTGCCTTTTCGACAAACTTAGCGGCGATCGGGTTCTTTTTCAGGACCACGAGAATATCATCCATATTGTAGAGTTTCTCGAGCGAGTCGACTTCTTTTGCATCAAGTTTGTAGGTTTTGCGACATTCGACGCAGAGCCGACGGACGAGACGCTGGGCGATAATGACGTTCACTGTGGATGCGATAAGAAACGGTTCCGCGCCCATGTCGAGCATGCGCGGAAGCGTTGCGGCCGCCGAATTGGTGTGGAGCGTCGAAAGTACGAGGTGGCCGGTCATCGCAGCATGGAGTGCGATTTCGAGCGTCTCCTCGTCGCGAATCTCGCCAACCATGATGATATCCGGATCCTGACGGAGGAGCGCTCGAAGTGCTGCGGCGAAGGTCATACCGACTTTCGGATTGATCTGCGTCTGATTGACGCGCTGCATCCGATACTCCACCGGATCCTCGACGGTCGAGATATTCACGTCCGGCGTATTCAGGATATCCATCGCCGTGTACAGAGTCGTCGTCTTCCCCGATCCAGTCGGGCCGGTCACTAGGATGATGCCGTTCGGTTTTCCGATCTCGCGCCGAACCTTCTCGAGCGGCTCGCCGACGAGTCCCATTTTTTCTAGTGTCAGTCCATGCGATGATTCGTCGAGGAGGCGCATCACGATCTTTTCTCCATCGAAGATAGGCAGGATACTGACGCGGAAAGCGATCTTGTATTCTTCTTTCTCGATCTTGAAACGACCATCCTGCGGCAACCGGTGTTCATCCAGCTTCAAATTAGAAAGCACCTTGATACGAGCAACCAGCCCCGATGCCACATCTTTCGGCAAGGTCATCGCATCGTGAAGAACACCGTCGATCCGGTACCGGACGATGACTTCCGTCTCGAGCGGCTCAATATGAATATCCGAGGCTGACTGGAGGATAGCATGCTTCAGGAGCGTATCAACGATGCGGATGATAGGGAGGCCAGCCGCGATCTTTTCGAGGTCACCATCCTTGTCCTCCTCTTCCCCGCTTTTCACTTCGTCGGTGAGAATATCGCCGAACTCGGCCTTCAGGCTCTTCTCGTACTGACGCAGCACGATCTGGATGCTCTCGCGAGAGGTGAGGCACGGAACGATCTTGAGGCCGGTCTTTTTCTTGATGAAATCAATGGTCTGGATATCCTCTGGGTTGAGCATCGCCACTTTCAGATTCGTCCCCGACTTCTGAAACGCAACGATATTGTACTTTTTGGCAATCGGTTCTGGAACAATAGAGAGAATATCAAACGGAATCGTCTCCTTGGAAAGGTCGACGAACGGGATGCCGAGAACATAGGCATACACCTTCTGAAGCTCAGACTCCTCGATGTATTTTTTCTCGAGAAGACAGGCGGCAAGCTCTTTGCCCTCGGCTTCGCACTCCTTGATCGCAGAATCAAGCTTCTCCTTCGGGATGATGTTCGAGTCTACGAGAAACTCCTGCAATTGTCCTGGTTTAATGCGCATGAGGTTTTCTTGGTTTTCGTTTGCCTCTATTATACAACACGCCTACAGACTGCGGACAGAAAAAGGAGGGCTCTCTGCCCTCTTTTTCGTTCGCTGCTAATGACTATTTACATCATCCCACCCATGCCTCCCATCCCTGGCATGGCCGGAGCGTCTTTCTTTTCCTCAGGGAGATCGACGACTGCCGCCTCGGTCGTAAGGAGGAGTGCTGCGACTGACACAGCGTTCTCAAGCGCCGTCCGCGTGACTTTGAGCGGATCAATGATGCCCGCCTTGAGCATATCCGGCTCGTAGGCATCAGAGAGCGCGTTGTATCCGTAGTTGGTTCCCTTGTTCGCGACAACCTGATTCAGGACGACGCTCGCATCAGAAAGTCCGGCATTTGAAACGATCTGACGGAGCGGTTCTTCGAGCGCCTTCAAGACCGTCATATACCCGGCACGAAAATCATCCGCTGACTTTGTCTCGACTTTCTTGAACTTCTCAGAAACCTCGATCGACGCTTTGACGAGCGCCGTGCCGCCACCCGCGACGATACCCTCGGCGATAGCTGCCTTCGTTGCCGCAACAGCGTCTTCCATCTTGTGTTTCATGTACGTAAGCTCTGTTTCCGTGGCCGCCCCAACCCGGATGACAGCGACACCGCCAGAAAGCTTCGCCATACGCTTTTTCAGCCGATCCTTGTCATACTGACTTTCGATCTTGTCGGCCTGGGCCTTGATGAGCGCGACACGGCTCTCGATGTCCTTTTTCTTCCCCTTTCCGGCGACAATGGTCGTATCATCCTTGGTCGAAACCACCTTTGCCGCCCGTCCGAGCATCGCGAGCTCGGTTGATTCGAGCTTCATTCCCTTGTCGGCCGAGACAACCTGGCCGCCCGTCAGGACCGCAATATCTTCGAGTACTGCTTTCCGGGTATCACCGAACTCCGGCGCCTTCACCGCGAGCACGTTGAGGACGCCGCGGAGCCGATTCACCACCAGCGTCGCAAGCGCCTCCCCATCGACGTCATCCGCAATGATCACGACGTCTTTCTTCCCTCCCTGCGCCATCTTTTCCAGTACCGGGAGGATTTCCTGCATCGACGAAATCTTCTGATCGGTAATAAGGATGAACGGATCCTTGATCTCGGCCGATTGAGCTGCCGCATCCGTCATCATGTACGGAGAAATATAGCCTTTATCGAAGCTCATGCCCATGACGACTTCCTTGGAAAGCCCGAGTGTCTGGGACTGTTCCGTGGTCACAACGCCGTCCTCTCCCACTGTTTCCATGACGTCCGCGATCATCTGGCCCATCTCCTCGCTCTCGGCCGAAATGGTCGCGACGTTCACTTTTTCATCTTTCGAACCGATCTTCTTTGAGTTCTTCTTCAGGGTGGCGATTACGTCGTCTTTCGCCTGTTCCATACCACGGCGAATACCAATCGGACTGATGCCAGTCTCGACGAACTTCAAACCCTCGCGGACAAGCGCCTGTGTGATGACCGTTGCCGTTGTCGTCCCGTCACCCGCGACATCGTTCGTCTTCTCGGCGACCTGCTGGATCAGTTCGGCGCCAAGATTCTCAAACGGATCAGGAAGCGAAATGTCTTTCGCGATCGAGACACCATCATTTGTGATCGTCGGGCCGCCGTAGGCCTTCCCGAGGAGCACATTCCTCCCCTTCGGTCCCATCGTGACACGAACAGCATTCGCGACTTTATCGATGCCCGCCTTCACTTTCTTGCGAGCCTCTTCACTGAATATGACTTGCTTGGCCATAGGAAAAAGAATTACGGTTTAGATCGAATTAGCACTCTCTATTATAGAGTGCCAGATAGAGACGTCAAGTCCGAGGGCTAGCCGTTTCCGACAAAACGCTCGACCCCGATAAAATACAGGACCTGCTTCTTTTGATCCAGAATTGGAGTCACCCGGACAAGCGCCCGATAGCGCATCCCACTTTTATTCTTATTTACGACCTCGCCAGCAAATACCTGCTTATGCAAACGGATCGTATTCCAAAAATCCCGATAAAATTCAGCGGGCATCTGCCGTCCCCAGAGACCGGGCGTCTGACCGACCATTTCTTTTCGGCTATACCCAGTCAGGTGTTCGGCAGCAGCATTCGCGTAAAGGATTTTCCCGTCGGCATCAGTGATGATCATATGATCGAAACTCTGATCGAGCGCCATCTGGAATTTCTCCAGTTCGGTCTGGCTCCCGATCACGAGAGCATTGGACTTCTGGATATTCTTGATCGCTTCCATCATGATCGTTGCAAGATGAGAAAAATCGTCGATATCACCCTCGGGAAGCCCTCCGGACTGAAGAACGCTCACCTGCCTGGCGATGCGGCGCATGTTTTCAATACGGCGGAGGAGAAAAAAATCAATCAGCACGATAAGCACGCTTACATAGCTCGCGAGCGCGATGAGTGAATACCAGAGGCCATCCAGAAGAAAGATATTCCCCTGCTCGATAATCTTCGCTGGATATTTCACGCTGAGGAGCAGTGATGGATTGCCAAAGATATTGTCCAGAAGCCGGGATGCCGTCACCTGTTCATCAGCATATTCAACGACTGTTCGAGCATTCGAGCGGACCGCTGGCAGCTGACCATGGACGCCTTCTGCTTCTGTGAATCCGTACGGGTCAATCTGGATGTTCAGCCCGGAAAGAACGCTCAGCGCATCAGCATACTCGTCATTGATATAACGGGCGAAAATAAGCACTCCCCGGCGTACCCCTTTGCCATCACTGGTAGAGATCGGCTGGGCGGACACGAGCAGCATGGCGTCTGGAACCGTCAGTATGCCACTTCGCACCGAAACCAGATCGCCGCTAAAATCCAGAAGCTTGCTTTCGCCCTGAAAGTATTTCAAGAGCTTTTCGGGAATACTGCTGTTGCCGGGATCACCCACATAGACCTGTTTTCCGTATACGATCTCGTTCGAGTTATTCACGAACGCTATAATGTCGACGTCGATGAGATCGAACGACTCGTCATTCAGGTTTGAAGCGATGTATTCTTCGTTCCGGTCAGCGATGAATCGGTACGTGTCATCCCAACGCGCCCAGTCAGCCTGCTTCACCGAGAGGTTTTCTGTCTCGCGTGCGAGAATTCGTTCGACTAGGGCGAGTTGGTCCTCGGCATGGCTCTGCTGCAAATCCCGGAGCTCCGCAGTAGTCGTCCGCCAAATGAGGCCGTAGACAATCAACAAGAAAAACGCTGTGGCCAGTAAAAGAATCAGGTGTGTTTTATTGCGGAGAGACATGGTAATTTTTGTTTCGATATTTGCTGCACGTGATAGGATCAGCTCTTTGAAAGCAGCACCTTCAGGACGTCATGGGCCGTCACGATACCGACAAGCGTGTTAGAACCATCCACAACCGGAAGCGTATTGAAGTTCTTTTCGACGAGCAAACGCCCCGCTTCCTCGATCGTCGCCGAAGGGGCAATGGTAATGCAGGGACTCGCCATAATATCACTTACTTTGATATCCGAAAGATTCGCCCCTTCAGGAGCTGTCTTCTTCTTGGAAAGCCGGTTCACGAGGTATGAGGCCATAGAGACCGGTCCCGTATGCTGGTAAAAGAAATCTCCTTCTGCGACGATTCCCTGAAGCTCGAACAATTCGTTCACGATCGGGATGGCATGAATCTGATGCTGGACGATGAGATCGGCAACAGCCTGGGCCGAACTATCCGCCTTTACTGAGATGATATTGGTCGTCATGATTTCCTGAACCGTCATAAGGTTTGATGAAATAATTAGAGGTTATTTTACACTCAACAATAGATATCCTGATCTATTCATAGCGAAGCGCGTTCAGGGCGGAAATACTCGTGGCGCGCCGCGCCGGATAGATTCCCGTCACGATACCAACAATCAAGGAGAAGATGAGGATGGCAACGATAAAAGAGGGAGGGATATAGGAAACATCGATAGCGCCCGCGCCTTTGAATATCGCCAAAAGCGAAAGTCCCGCGCCCAGCGCCTTGCCGGCGATCATCCCAAAGAGGAGTCCGAGAATGCCACCGAAGAATGCCATGACCATCGACTCTGTCAGAAAGAGCTCCTGGACCTCAACTGACTTCATGCCAATCGCCTTCATGAGACCAACTTCTCTCGTCCGCTCCAGGAGAGAGACCGTCAACGTGTTGAACATACCAAGTGCCGCGACGCCGAGCGCCACCATACCGAGGAGGCCGAGAATGATCCGCGCGCTCGCAAAAAATGAGTTGATCTGACTCACCGTGTCTGCAACTGAGGTCGTGACGTAGCCCATCCCCTCGATTTGCTTGCGCACATCGGATAGCACCTCTTGGCTGCGAGCGGTCACTTTGGCCTGCGAGTAGTACTCAATGCCGAGGCCTCGAAGGTCGATGAAGGGGACATAGAAGATCGGCGTCTTGTCCTCGGGAATCACACCAACAATGGTGTAGTCTTCAGGTACCGATTCGACCTTTTTCTGAGAATCTGCCAGGAGGCTGCCAGTTACTACGAAGCTCGTATTGAATGTTTTGCCGATAGCCTCCGTCTCATTGATCGAGAGTACGCGTAGCATCGCTCGACTGACCACCGCTTCACGCTTCGCGCTCGTAGCAAGCGGAACCCGTTCGACGTTTTCAGTTACCGCGACGTCCCCTTCCCCCTCAACCTCGACCCATCCGTCACCTGATTCTTTGATGTTGAGCGTCGGAGCGGCCGCTTCAGATTGAGCGACATCAGCAATCTCCTGCGGAGTGAGCGCCCGAAGAATAATCCAGTCGTCCGTCACCGCGAAATAGCTACGCCGAGTAACTGGGTCTCCGTTCTCGCTCCGCATCAAAAGATATTTCCCTCCGATACAATCCGCTTCAGCGGTCGAACAGGTCGCCTCCTCGAATACGGAAACATTCGCGCGCACCCACTTGCCTACCGGCTGATTCTCGACATCATACCCTGCCTGGCCGAATGCGCCAGCAGCCGAGTAAGCTTCACCCCAAACGATATCGCCGATGACCTCGACCTCGTCTATCTTTCCATAACCGAGAAAAGCCCCGTCCGCACTGGGCGCATCCCGAAGCCGGATCCAATGAAGCCCCGAAGCGGAAAACGCGATCTTTTCGACTGTATCCCCCTTCTTCTTTACCTGTTCTCGAGCCGCCTTCACCTCGGTGATGTTCGCCTCCGAAAGAGCCGTCTCATTTGATTCAAAGAACTCCCCTTGCACCGGCCGGGTAGCCGACTGAGCAAGATACTCTGTCGTGACACCATACACCGCCATGTCAGAAACTGAGTTTTGATAATTCACCCGGCCGACGACAGAAATCAGCGGGGCGACTTGGGAGACATTCGGTATTTGGGAAAAATCCGACAGTGTCGCGTCTTGGATCTTTATCTTGCCGCCTGGCTGGAGAGAAATGTCCGCCTGCTGCATTTCTTCGAGCTCGGCGACCTGCGAGATGACCAATCGCTGAAGCCCGTAGCCAATCGAGACCAAAAATACGATCGATCCAATGCCGATTGCCATGCCACCGATCGTGACCGCCGTCCGCGTTTTCTTCCCCTTCATATTTCTGATTGCGATCTCAATCAGGCTGATCTTGTCGATGCTCTCGCCATTCGTCGTATGAAAATACTGGAACAGCCGGTTCGCATAGCGAGAAAAGAGGATCTCTGAGGGCGTCCCTGCAGCCGTGCTGCCATCTGAGCGATTGTTACGTTCGCGCCACAAGACCCGCCAGTACCAGATATGAAACGTGATCTTGGCCAAGACATAGGTCAGGATGAGCAAGATGAACATGAAAATCCGGATGAAGCTATACCGGAAAAAACTGATTGCCGAACGGATCCAGCCGGCAATACCCCAGTGACGCGGCACCCGAGCATCCGGTCTTTGCGACAAAGCCACCGAACCGCCAGTCACATCAGATTTCTTCTTCCAGAACCACATACATTATTGCTTTTCAAGAACGCTGAAGTCAGCTTTCTTGTAGGTCAGTTTCGACTCGAGCGTAGCCTTATCCTGATCACGGTAGATGCCTTCGATGCGGCCGTCTTTCATATTCAGTGCCGTCTTGGAGTACCGGATATACTCGAGGTCGTGCGTCACCATGATGATCGTCTTCCCCATATGATTGAGATCATTGAGCAGGTACATGAGATTCTGACCCGCCTCATAATCGAGATTTCCTGTCGGTTCGTCAGCCACGAGCACTTCAGGATCAGTGATAATGGCGCGCGCGACCGCGACGCGCTGCTGCTGACCACCGGAGAGCTCCATCGGATGATAGTGCGCCCAATTCTCCATCTTCATCACCTTGAGCGTATCGTACGCCTTCTCCAAACTCTTGGTCTTATCCTCACCGAGGAGCATCATCGGAAAAGCGACGTTCTCAAGCACCGTGAGCGACTTCACCCAGTTCGACTGCTGATAGACCATGCCGATATGGTGTTTGCGAAACTGCGCCCGATCGTCCTCATTTCGTCCGGCATACATGTCTTCTCCGAGAAAAGTGATCTTGCCCTTGGTCGGGGCCTCGAGACCGAGGAGAATATGGAGTAGCGTTGATTTGCCGCAACCAGAAGCCCCGAAGAGCACCATGAAATCGCCGCGCGTCACGGAAAACGTAACGCCCTTCAAGACGAGTACCATCTGTGTGCCAATATCAAATGCCTTGAACACTTCATCGGCACGAATAATCTCATCCCCCGTGTTTTTCGGCGGCATCAGCGGAACATTGGCCCCGACTGCCGGCGCTCCAGGCTGGCTGGCCGACGGTGGAGTGAAAGTTTGAGGTATCGACATGGGGGTATAGCGGCTTATTGCCCGAGGATTGAACGGAGGCTGGTAATAACGAGATCGAGCGCATTTGCAGTCGCTTTCGGTGTAATCGCAACCGTATCGACTGAGTTGCCGACGTTCGATGCCTTGTCGCGCGAAACGACGCGGAGATGGTACACCTTGGATGGCGTGAGACCGGAAATAATGACGGTATGATTCGTCACGAGGTTGCCATCCTCCTGGGTCTTCTGCGCATAGCTGGTGCCTGTCCCCTCTCCGTATTCTACCTGAGATGTCGACTGTTCGTCAGTTGTCCATGAAACCACTAGCTGCGCCTCGGACTGCGCCTCGGTATCCTCGGTCGATTTCGTTGAAACGGTGCCCTCGACATTGACGTCGATTACCTGCGGCGGACGGGTATCGGTCGCCGTTGTAAATCGCTGCGGATCGGACTCGGCCTCGTTTCCCGCTTTGTCGCGCCCTTTCACGACGAGCACATAGGGCGTCTGGGGCAGTAGGTTGCGAACCATGACTTTGTGCTCTCCTTTGAGAAGCCGCACATTCACTTCCTCACGACTCTCCTCCGGCCGACCCTCGGGATAGTAGGTCACAATCGACGAAGTCTCAGTATTCGTTGACCAGGAAACGAGCATGACGGTCTGCGCTGAACCACGGACCTGTTGGATCCTGACGTTCGATATCTTCGGCCGGGGCAACGTCTCAAAAGAAAGCGTGCTGCCATCGTATTCCTCCTCCTCGCTGTCGAGCGTATTGATCTTGTAGAAGTACTTTGTCCCGTCGAGCAGATTGTCGAGCGTAACATTATAGGTCGTCTTGGTCGTGGAGGTGGCGATTTCTTTCACGCTCCCGAAAGACGCGCTCGTCCCGTAGTAAATCTTCACCGAATTCGCGTCCTCCGCTGTGAATTCGAGAACGACGCTCGAGAGCCCGATCGTTTTCGCCTGCGGATCGGTCACGGTCGGAGCGGGTAAAGTCTCGAACGAGTCTTCGGTCGAAACGCCCGTATTGCCGTCCTCGTCCGTCCATTTAGCCTTGAAGTAATAGCGCGTCCCTGGCGAGAGATTCGACAGTTTGATTTCATGGTCGGTCAGCTGATCAGAATTGCTTGGCTCCTCGCTGAAATACGAACGAGCGCTTTTTCCGTACTGGATTTTACTGTCGGAGGTCCGGTCCGTCCCCCAGCTAATCGTCGCCGATCGCGTTGTGATGAGCGAGACTTTTGGCTCGGTCGAAAGTTCGGCCGCTGAGGTGAAGCGACCAGTCGGCATGAGCTCGACCGCCGTCGAGAACGAGCCGCAGTTGTGAACATTGTCGCAGGCGCGAATCTTGTAGTAGTACGTCTGCTGTAGCAGCCCAGTATCGACGAATGCGATACCCGTCGTCGAGGCCGCTTCGGTGAATGTCGTACCGTCCGTCGAACGATAGATCTCGTAGTCCTGCACCGAGGACGCGCCCGATGACGGCGGCTCCCAGGACAGCGCGATCTTCCACGAACTCGTGCTCTTCACCGAGACGTCAGCAATCTCGATGTTGAGCGGGATGCCGGGCGCGCTCGTATTCGCCGTAAACGTGACGCTGTCATACGCGCCGTAGTTGATCGCACCGCCGACGACGTCCGCATTCTTGGCCACGACATAAAATGTGTTCGTTCCGACCTGGGTCGCAAAGCTGCCCGCGGCGAGCGAGGTCGCGCCGGCCGACGTGAAGCTGCAGGTGATCTCGGACGGCAGCGTGTTGATCGTATAGCAGTATGTCAGGTCATCAACATCCCCCGAGTAACTCGTCGGTGGATCCCACGAGAATGCAAACGAGTTGACGCTATTGGTGGCAGGCGAAACGTTGGCATTCTCCGGAGCCGTCGGACCAGTACCAGAATAATAGAATGCCACCTGCACATTCACGCTCGACGTATTGCCCGCATTATCGAGTGTCCGGAGATGGAAGAGGTTTTCACCCGTCTGATAGGCGGCGCCCGGGATGTTGATGCTCGTTGTCCCGATCGTCGATGACCAGCTCCCCGGATTCACGCTCGCACCCACCTGATACTGATACCC
>CAZTYU010000007.1:28075-38323 GCA_964617535.1 uncultured Bdellovibrionales bacterium
GCCGTGTTGCTGATTCGCACCTCGTCGATCATTCCAGAAAAAGCCGATAGCCCGCGATCCTCAGCTGCCGAACCAGCGAGCGTACCGAGGAGCAGCGGGTGCACCGTATCCAGCATGGTAGCTGTCGTTGCGACGCTGGTATCTTCAACGCCATCGACATACAGCGTCACATCGCTCCCGTCATACGTGGCCGCAATATGGTGCCAGCTTGTATCTTGGCTTGTCGCCGTTGATTCAAGAAGGATATTGCCGCCATAGGCCCAGATAGTCGCGTCGCTATTCGCCGTCAGACCAGTGCCGGCATACAACCGGCCATCATACACAGCGAGTGTGCTGATGCGCTCGATGACATTGGTCCAGCCGGAGTTGGCAGCATCACCACCGATACGCGACCAGGCGCTCGTATTGTAACGCCACACTTCGCCCTCACCGGTACCATCACCGAGACCAGCGATGAGGTCACCATTATAGGTTGCGAGAGACTTGATACGCTCATACAGGCCGTCCGTCCAACTTCCATTCAGTCCGTCGCCGGCAACAGCGGCACTGCCCCAGTTCGTCCCATTCCATTTCCAGAGTTCGGCATCGCCCGCACTGGCACCAAGTCCGGCATAGAGTTCGCCCCGGTACCACGTCAGTGCTGTCACTTCCTCGTACGTAGCATTTGCCCAGCTCGAATTCACCGTATCGCCGCCAAGCTTCGTCCAACCAGCCGTCTGTGTGCAGGATGAGCCCGTATCACAGGTCCAGACTTCCGCATCACCAGCGCTCGATCCAAGTCCGGCGTAGAGATTTGTCCCGCGCACCGCCATGCTCCAGACCGCCTCAAAGGTTGTATTGTTCCAGCTCTGGCCACCCGCCCCTGTCGCATCGCCGCCGCGGAGCGTCCAGCCCGCAGTCGTCGTACATGTCGCTGCGAGATCGCAAGTCCACATTTCGCCATCGCCCGCCGCAGTTCCCTGAAGCCCCGCGTACAGCGTCGAACCGATCACTGTCATTGCCGTCACCGAACGCTTCGTCCCCGCTGCCCAGCTCTGTCCGCCAGTACCGGTTCCATCACCGCCGATTTTGGTCCAGGTCGTACCGTTCCAGCTCCAGACTTCAGCGTCGCCATTTGTCCCACCTCCAAGTCCGACGATGAGCGTTCCATTGTACCCCGTCATCGAGGTGATAGAGCGATAAGTGACCGTTGTTAGCGTTGGATGACCATAGGCCCAGGAATTATTGATCCCTTGGCCGCCAATCATTGTCCAATTTGTTCCGTCGTATTCCCAGACGGTCGCATTGCTGTTTGCCGTCGCGGCGCCCGTATCATAGCCTGTGCCCGCATAGAGCTTGCCACCTGTCGTCGTCATGCTTTCGACGCTGTTGAGATTGAAGCTTCCCCAACTTCCATTAAGGCGCTGTCCAGCGACCCGTGTCCAGCCGGCTGTCGCACTGCAGGTGCCGCCCGTATCGCAGCGCCAAATTTCAGCCCCCGACGTTCCGGCTCCCGAGCTCGCGCCGACAAAGAGATTGCTCCCGATCAGGGTGAGGCTGGTTGCATAGAGAAATGAGGCGCCTGTCGTATTTCCCCAAGACTGACCGCTGATACCGGTCCCATCACCGCCAACTTTGGTCCAGGCCGGGCTCGTCGCACAGCTCGCACAGGCCCACACCTCGGCATCGCCGGCTGTATCACCGATACTCGCATAGACCGTGGTACCGCTCGCAAGGAGGTCCCAAACGCGCTCAAAAGTGCTCGCCGCCCAGCCAGAGTTCAGCCCGTCACCGCCGACCTGTGTCCAGCCCGATGTCGTCGTACATGTACCACCGAGATCACAGCGCCAGACATCGGCATCGCCCGCTGTCACGCCGATACCGACATAGACGACCGTACCGCTCGATGTGATCGAACGGATTTCTTCCATCGCGTTCGTCCAAGATTGGCCGCCTGATCCGGTCGCATCGCCACCGCGCTTCGTCCAGCCGGCAGTAACGGAGCAGGTACCGCCGAGATCGCACGTCCAGAGTTCGGCATCACCAGCACTCGTGCCGAGACCAACCGCCAGTATCGTACTGTTCACGATTGCAAGCGCCGAAACTTCCTCATACACGCTCGTAGCCCATGACTGTCCGCTCGTTCCCGACCCGTCACCTGCGATTTTGGACCAGGTCGGGCTCCCGCCATCACAATTCGTACAGCGCCAAATTTCCGCGTCGCCGGCACTGGTTCCGAGGCCGGCATATACTGTTGTTCCACTTGCGGTCATCGTCGTCACCCGCTCATAGCTCGTATTCCAGCTTGAATTCACGCCGTCGCCGCCGACTTTGGTCCACGCCGATCCATCGTAACGCCAGACTTCGGCCTCATTTGCAGGCGTGTTGCCAAGCCCGACATAGACATTGGTCCCGTCCGTTGCGAGCGAGGACGCGTCCTCATAGGTTCCGTCCGCCCAACCAGAGTTCAGGCCATCGCCACCGATCTTTGACCAGACCGGACTCGTCGCGCACGCCGTACACTTCCACACTTCGGCATCCCCCGTTACAGTCGTACCAGTCGTCGCGCTCCCGAGCGCCACATAGATGTCGCTCCCGACGGCAACCTGCCGCCAAACGAAGTTTTTGCTATTTGCATCCCAGCTTCGATTCATCTCGACGTTCACCGAAACGCCGTTGTTGTTGAGAAGATCGGGACCAGCCACCTGCGTCCACTGATTTGCCGAAGAAGGCGCCATCTCAAACACGACTTTGCCCGATTCATTATCGTAATACAGCTGGTATGGCCCCTTATCGAGGATGCCCTGCCGATTTCGGCTTGATGTAGAACTAAATGACGAATTGAATTTCGTCCATGCCTCGACGGTAAAGTTTCCGGTGAGTGAGAGCGAAGCAGAGTCAGCTGCTGTGAACGAAGAGGTTGAGCCATTGAAACCAAGACCATTGTTCAGACTGCCGGCTGAATATGAGGCATTGGCCACCGTTCCGGTGTTGCCATTGCTCGAGCTGTCAGTCGCATTGCCGCTCGACTCGTCGAGATGCCAGAGTGCAGCGGTATTCGCATCGCTCGTATAGTTTTGGACTTTGAGCCGCCCCGTCGAGGATGCGACTTCGACGAGGGCTGCATCCGATGGCGTATAGTCCCCGGAAACCGAAAAATCCCACGTATCTGTCGTATCGGCAGCGAGGATTTTCGGGATGACTCCAGACAGTGTCAGGTAGAAGCCGAGCGCCGTACCGAGTCCGAGAAAAAACAAGCTAGCAGTATTGAACTGCCACTTCGCAACGACAATCTTCTTTCGCCAGAAGGTCGCTAGCAAGGAGTGAAGGGCTTTTTTTGTATTCTTCCAATGAAAAGCCATGAGGATTGCTGGACGAAACAACCCGGGCCTTAACGTGCCGGTTGCATGATCCTATTTTATCACACGACCAAGCCAAAAACCACCCTAAATCTTGAAGATTATGACGTCTCCGTCCCCCACGATATATTCCTTGCCCTCGAGCCGGACCAAGCCCTTCTCACGGGCGGCCGGATAGCTTCCGGCGGCGATGAGCTTTTCCCAATTGATGACTTCAGCTCGGATGAATTTCTCCTCGAAATCACCATGAATCGCCGCACCTGCCTGTGGTGCGGTCGATCCTTGGCGAATTGTCCAGGCCCGCGTCTCGACTTCGCCCGTCGTAAAGTAAGTCATGAGCCCGAGGAGCGCATAGGCCTGACGAATGAGGTCCGGGAGATGCGAAACAAGCCCCATTTCTGTTGCCTCTTCGGGCGAGAGCTCGATGAGCTCCTCTTCGATCTTGATATCAAGCTTCACATGCGGCTTTTCTTCGAGCGCGCTCGGGAGCGCCGCTTCGATGTCAGACACGTTGTAAGCATAGAGAAACAGTTTCGCCGTGAGAAGCTGAAGCCCCTTCGCGATTTTCATCTCAGTTTCATCTGTCAGAGCTGAAATGACGCCATTCGCCAATCGTCCGGCTTGGAGTTCCGTCTCGATCTTTTCAAGAAGCGCGAGTTCAGCAATCGCTTCTTTGCTCCCGGTCCGGGTTTCTTTGACCGTCTTCAGCTTGCGTTTCGTCACAGTCTCGAGGTCGGCCAACATGAGCTCGGTATTGATGACTTCGATGTCACCCAAAGGATCGATCTTGTTATGGACATGGATGATATCGTCATTCTGGAAAACGCGCACGACTTCGACGATCGCATCCACCTCGCGGATATTGGCGAGGAATTTATTGCCGAGCCCCTCGCCCAGGGAAGCGCCTTTTACAAGGCCAGCAATATCGACGAACTCAATGACCGCCGGGACGATTTTTTTCGTTTCCGAGAACGCTGCCAGTTTTCCGAGGCGTTCATCCGGCACTTCGACGATGCCGACATTCGGCTCGATCGTGCAGAACGGGTAGTTATTGATATCGACTGGCTTTTTAGTGATCGCCTTGAACAGTGTGGATTTCCCCACGTTCGGCAACCCGACGATCCCGACTTTGAGTGACATAGAGTAGAAGAAAAAGTAGCTGGAGACTCTCCCGAGCGTAGCGGAAAAAAGCCAAACGGTAAACCCCCGGAAAAGGAAAACGCCGGCCTCGTATTGAACGAAACCGGCGCCATGAGAACGCGCCCCTGACACTGAGTTCAGTGGAAGCTGATGTCGAGCCAGATGCGGCCGCCGTACACGTCAACCACGCTGACGCCCATGGGAAGCACCCAGCGCTCCGGCACGAGATGCGGCATCGGCTGGCCGTAGACGATCCACGCAGTGCGCCCCTTTCGGACGAAAGTGAAGATGCCGCGGTCGAGCGCGTACGCGAGCGGGATGTCGGCGTACAGCCGGCCGGCAGTATCCTGCCGGATGGACCCGCGCGGAGCAGAGGGCGATTCCGATGAAACGGATCCGGAGTGCCAGACCAGCTCGATGTCCGGATCAGGCCGGAATGGCCAGCTAAACCCGAGGATCTGACCGTGTTCGTCGGTCGTGAACCAGAGCCGAACCGTCTGATTGGCCCGGAGTTCGATGGTTGGACCGGCTGGCTCCGGCTCGGGATCGCCTCCCCCGCAGCCACCTGCGGATATGGCGAGGATGAGGAGAAGGAGCGCAATGACAGAGCGAATGGTAGGCATGATGCCTCTCCTGGTTAGGCCGATATGGCCGCTGACGATTGGAAAATAACGAAGTGCTAGCGTACATGTTTTTTCGGGAAAAGTCAATTGTCTTAGGCTCTTTTCACGTAAAGAAAAAGCTCCGGCCCGTCGGTTGACGAGCAGGAGCCCTGAAGGGGTCGCACGAGGCGACCTAGGTGTTGCAGCCGCTGCGGCTCCAGACGAGCTGGAACTGCGTCCGGTCGAAGGACAGGCTGAGGCCCGTGGGGAGGCCGGCCGCGATCGACCAGAACTGGAACGGATCCGAGGCGCTCTGAATGATGCCCCAGCCGGCGCCGAAGCCGTCGGTCGCGAGATCCCACGTCACGTTGTCGGCCGGACCGGTACCCTTGTAGACCGTGATGTTGCCACGGTCGTTGCAGGCGAGGCCAGCGAAGGTGACTGAGTAGCTCCCCGCCGCCGCATCGAACGAAGCATAGGCCTCCTTGGTCGAGACCGCACGGTCGCCGATCGGGAGGAGCCCCCAGCCCGGCGTGTTGTTCGCGCCGGCCTTGTTGGAGTTCCACACGAACTTGATGCGCGCGTCGGCGCTGTTCGGATTGAGGTCCGTCAGCGTGCCGCTCTTGCCGAAGCCACCCATGCAGTTGTTCTTCCAGTCGTAGGTGACGTCGACCGTGCCCGCCGCCGTGCCGGCCCGGATCGCGACCGTCGCCGGCTGGTAGCCGCCGTAGGTCACGAGACCGTTCGCCTGCACCGTCGAGGTGATGCCGCGCCGCACGAAGCGCCGTTCGCTCGTGTGGTCGAACCAGAGCTTGCGCCCATCGCTCGTGTCGAGGTTCCAGGTGCCGATGTCCTTGTTGCAGGTCATGGGGAGCTCGGCGTAGCCGTCGGCGCTCAGCGGTGCGCAAGACCGGGACGTGTAGCCCGGGACGTTCCAGCCGACCTGGCTGGAGTTGAAGCACACCTGCGTCACGACCGCCGGATCGACGAGGTAGCTGCCGCCCGCGTCCGAGAGCCCGTAGTACCGGCCATCGGCCGTCTTGAAGAGCGTCACGTACTGGGCAAAGCCATCGATCTGGATCTCGCCAGCCGAAGTGACCGGGAGCGGCGTGGTGGTGCCGGCAGCCGGAGTGGCCGCAGCAGCCGTCGCATCGCCCACGGCCTGGATGGTCGCACGCTGGCCGGCGGTGTAGTCGCCGGACGAAGCCGCGGGCGGCGGTGTGGTGTTGGTCGGCGGTGCCGGGTTGGCACCGTCGTCACCGCCCCCGCCACCGCAGGCGATCAGGACCGCCGCCAAAGGCGTCAGGAAAAGCGAATGGTAGAGTCGCATGAAAATCTCCACGAAGTTGTCAAAGGGCCACGTGTCACCTATCAAGGCGATTTGCGTGGCCTTGACGGCAACGTGGAAATATAGCGCGCTAACTCCAGCCTGTCAAGCCCTAAAAAAGAAAAAACGCCTGGCTGTCATGTGACAAGCCAGGCGCCAGAGTCCCTCGTGCCGAGAGGCTACGGACAGGTACCGACGTCGTAGGCGAGGTGATACGTCGCGGGGTTCACCGTGACGTTCGCGTTCCATGTGAACTGCGTCGGATCCATCCAGGACCACTCGCCCTTGCGGGCATCGAGGATGGCAAAGGTCCCGTCCGTTTCGCGCGCCGGCAGACCGGCGATCTCGACCAGGTAATCCCCGTTCGTCTCACGGCTGATGCTGCCGGCCGGACCCGGACCCACGAGCACTGCCCAACCGACCGTGTCGGAATTCCAGCGCGCCGGACCGGCTTCACCGGGCTTCACCGCCGGACCGAAGCCAACGAGGGCATCGGTCCCGAAGCGGATGCGCGCCGTCGGAACTCCGCTTTGGCAGACGATCTCCGCCGTTGCCGGACGGTAGCCGCCGTACTCGCGGAGGTAGCGTGCGTTTTCGCTGCACGCCGTACCGCCGGCGCAGGGCCACTCCTTGACGGAGAGGGTGTACCAGCGGCCGGTTGCCGCAACCTGGACGCGGAGCGCGCCCTGGTCGTTGTTCCGGAGGTTCCGGAAGATCGGGACGAGCGGCGACTCGCTGAGGAACGCATCGGGACAGCTCGTCCGCTGGTTGTTCTCGTCGTAGCAGGCGAGGTCGGCGGGCCGCGGACCAGCATGGATGTTGGTGCAGGCGCGCGCCTCTTCGTTCCAGCCGGCGCGGTCCGACATGAAGCAGGCCTTGGCGAGATCGGTCGCTTTGACCGGCGCACTCGGCGCTGCCCCGGTGTCGTCGTAGAGACCCTGGAGCTGTCCGGTGACGCCCGTGAAGTCGATCGTCATCCAGGTGGACGAGCCCTTGGCCGGATCAGCCAGTTCGATCGACACCGTTCCAGTCTTGGGAACGGGCGGCCATTCGCCTTCGACCGGTTCGACATCGACACCGCCGCCGCAGGCTGCGAGCACGAGGCTGGCTGCCAGCACGGAAAGGATACGCAAAGAAATCACGAAGCTACCCTACCTTCCTTGGTTATGGGTTGAGGGACATGGGAAAGTACGAATTGCCAATCTATCACATAAACATCATTTTGTCAATCTACTTCGAGTTTCTCTAAGCCTTGCTTTGAAGCCAAAAAGTTGCCACACTCTAGGTAGTTAAATCCAATCCAACCCCCTATGACCGACCCAAAGATTTTCAAGGCTTATGACATCCGTGGCATCTACGGCCCGGAGATGGACGACGATACAGCCTACCGGATTGGCCGGGCGCTCATCGTCCACTTCCAAGCAAAGAAAGTAGCCGTCGGCCGCGACGTCCGCGCCTCCTCCCCGGCGCTCTTTCAGGCCTTTACCAAAGGGGTGATGGAACAGGGCGGCGATGTTGTCGATCTCGGCGTCGTCACGACCCCGATGGTGCATTTCGCTGCCGGCCGGCTCGAAGTCGACCTCGCGGTCGCTATCACCGCATCCCACAATCCGCCGGAATACAATGGCGTCAAAGTCGATTTGAAAGGCGCCATTCCGGTCGGCGAGAAAACGGGCCTTTCCGACATTCGCGACCTCGTCATGGCCGGGAATTTTCCGGAGAGCAGCACCCGCGGCACCATGAGTGAAGAAGACATCCGCCCGGCGTACTACTCGTTCTTCGCCTCGTTTGCGAAACTCGGCGATCGCCGTTTCACGCTCGCGATCGACACCGCCAACGCCATGGGCATCGTCGAACTCCCGATCTATGACGAGCTCAAGGAAAACCTGACCGTCCACAATCTCTACAACGATCTGTCTCAGCCGTTTTCGGCCCATGAAGCCAATCCGCTCAAGACTGAAACGCTCGACGAGCTCTGTGAATTAGTCAAAGAAAAGAGCGCCGACATGGGCATCGCCTATGATGGCGACGCTGACCGCATCGGTTTTGTCGATGAAACCGGCCGTGTCATCCCGATGGACCTCATCACCGGCCTCGTCGGTCAGATCGTTCTCGAAAAGAATCCCGGTGCGACCATCCTCTACGACCTCCGCTCGTCGCGCGCCGTAAAAGAAGCGATCGAAGAAAAGGGCGGCCGCGCCATCGAGTGCCGCGTCGGCCACGCATTCATCAAGCGCCAGATGCGCGATGACGGCGCCATCTTTGCAGGTGAGTTCTCGGGCCACTACTACTTCGTTGAAAACTCCTACGCCGAGGCCTCAACCCTCGTCGCCATCCACCTCCTCAACCTCATGGCCGAGACCGGCAAGACGCTTTCTGAACTTGTCGGCGAGATGCGCCGCTACGCGCACTCGGGTGAGATCAATTCCGAAGTCGAGGACAAAGACGCTGTCCTCATGGCGCTTCGCGAGAAATACAGTGGTGGCAAACAGCATGAGCTCGATGGGCTGAAAGTCGAGTACCCCGACTGGTGGTTCAATGTCCGGCCATCGAATACCGAGCCGCTCCTCCGCCTCAACTGCGAGGCCAATACCGAAGCGCTCATGATCGAAAAACGCGACGAACTCCTCGCTCTCATCCGCGGCTGACAAAACAATTTGACAGTAATTTTCTTGGGACTATAATAGGTTCCAATGAGCCACACGAAAAACAATCTCTCGATTGAGACCACGACGGTCTAGCCGCCCCACCGGGCGGTTTTTTTCTGGCCAGAAACGTCCTTTCCCAACCCGTACGAGGTCATCATGTACACACGCGCTTCGCAGCATCCCATCTGGTTCGTCCCGGGCATCACGCCGACCGCCTGCCCGCTCAGTGCCGGCCTCGAGTGCGAAATCCCCGTCACCCGGATTGCCGTCATCGCTGACGGATCGTCCTGCCACTCGTCCGGCCGCTGCGCTGGTCACAACCACGCCGACCCGGCTATCGCCGCACAAGCGAAAGAAGAGCTCGACTGGCGCACGTCGCACTGAAGGCTGGCTCCTGCGCAAATGCAAAAACCCGCTCTCCAAAATTGGATAGCGGGCCTCTTTTTTTCGAGATGTCCTCATGGCGGCAGGCTCGCAGGCATCACCCTTGCCGGGACCCGGGAGAGAGTAGGCTAGCCACATCTCCCAAAGTAGGAGCCTTGCACACCTGCCACCGAAGAACACCTCATGACTCAAAAATGATTGGTACTTCGAACATAGCCCCGTTCCCGGTCGCTGTCAAGACGCCGCCCGAAGGTGTCCTATCGGACGAAACCGACTTTTTCGTAGACCGCAGCAGTTTTCTTTTCCGCGATCGCTCGCGCTTTTTCTGCACCGGCGCGGAGGACCTCCATCACCTCATCATCCGAGATCGCCGCGAGCCGCTCCTGGAACGGCACGAGGAAATTCACGACTACTTCCACGAGGTCCGCCTTGAAGTCTCCATAGCCACGGCCCGCATACATCGCCTCCACTTCATCGACTTTCTTCCCCGAGAGGAGCGTATAGATATTGATGAGATTCATGAGGGCCGGCTTGTCATCACGATAGACGATTTCGCTCCCCGAGTCCGTCACGGCTTTCTTTATTTTCCGGCGGATCGTATCGGCATCGTCGGATAGGGCGATGTAATTGTATTCGCTCGCGGCTGATTTGGACATTTTTTTTGCCGGATCATCGAGCCCCATGATGCGTGCCCCTTCGCGTTGGATGAGCGGTTCCGGCACGACGAATGTCTCACCGAAACGGCTATTGAACCGCTGAGCGAGGTCGCGGGTCAATTCCACATGCTGCTTCTGATCCTCCCCGACCGG
>CAZTYU010000007.1:38423-50844 GCA_964617535.1 uncultured Bdellovibrionales bacterium
CTGCGTCATGCGACCAAGCTCCCCCATCGTCGCGATCGTATTCAGCACCCACCCGAGCTCGGCATGAGCCGGGACATGCGACTGGACAAAGAGCGTCGACTTCTTGGGGTCGATACCAGCGGCGAGATAGATCTTCGCGATCTCGATGGTTTTCTTCCTGAGTTCCGCTGGGTCCTGCGGTACCGTGATCGCATGCATATCAACCACGCAGAAAATCGCCTCGTACTCGTCCTGAAGCGGCAGCCACTGCTTGATGGCACCGAGGTAATTACCGAGATGGAGATTGCCCGATGGCTGAATGCCCGAAAAAAGTCTGTCCATAGCGCTCATTTCTAATACTTGGGTATTTTAGCATACAGAAAACCCCCGGGTTTCGGGGGTTTCTATCAAAGTCAGGATTAGACTTCGACCACGACTGGGAGCACCATCGGGCGGCGCTCCGTCTTCTGGAAGAGGAATTGCCCGACCTGCTCGCGGATCTGGTTCCGGACCAGTTCCCAATCGAGCGAGGTTTCCTTGGACGTATTCTTCTTGATGATGTCTTGGACTTTCCGCTTCACATCGTTCACCAGGTCGAAGTTTTCCTTCACATGGATGAAACCACGCGAAGTGATCTGGATATTGCCCATCACTTTTTTGGATCGGCTATCGATGACGACCGTCACCGCGAGCATCCCGTCCTGAGCGAGCATCTGACGATCGCGGAGGACAACATGCCCGATGTCGCCCACGCCGAGCCCGTCGACGAAGACATAGCTCGTGTCGGCTTTCTCCTTGCGGACGCTCGGCATGCCTTCGTCCGGTTTCGGTACTTCAAGCACACCACCATTATCGAGGACAAAGACGTTCTTCTCCGGGTAGCCGAGACGGAACGCGATCTTGGCCGCCTCTTTCAGGAAGTAGTGGTTCGCGTAGACCGGCAAGACATAGGTCGCCTTCACCTGGCGGAGGATCTCTTCGATCTCCCAGATGGTGCCATGACCGCCGATATGGATTTCCATGATATCCGAGTGGACCACGTTGTCGCACTTGCGATAGAGGTTGTCCTTCAGCCGCTGAATGGAGCGCTCGTTCCCCGGGATGACCGACGACGAGAACACGATCGTGTCCGACTTCTCCAGCTTGATGAAGCGGTGGTTATCGGTGACGATGCGGGACAAGGCAGCGTTCTGCTCTCCCTGCGCACCGGTGCAGATGATGACGACCTGGTTGTTCGGCACCTTGTGGATGTCAGCGACTGGGATGAGTGTCTCTTTCTTGACCTTCAGATAGCCGAGCTCCTGAGCAACTTCGATATTCACTTTCATGCTATAGCCCTCGAGCGCGACGCGCTTCCCCTGCCGTTCGGCATACTCGATGAGGTAGGCGACGCGGCGGATCTGCGAAGCGAACGTGCCGATGATGATACGACCCGGGGCGCTCTTGATCAGGTTCTGCAGATTCGTGTGGACTTCCGTCTCTGATGGCGGCAGACCTTTCTTCAAGGCGCCGAGGCTTTCCAGCATGAGAAAAGTCGGCTGCGGGAGTTCTTCGAGATGATTGTACTTCACTTCGGACGCCGCCGGATCCATCGGCTCGTTCGTGATGGTCCAGTCACCCATATGGATGATGGAGCCGTTCGGCGTGACGATCGCGATGCCCATCGCGTCCATGATCGAGTGCTCTACTTCAAAGAAGCGGATCTCGAAGACGCCGAGCTTGATGCGATCGGCAAGTGACTTCACGCGGATGGCTTTGAGTTTCTTGGCGGCCCCCTTTTCCTCGTCCTCGCATTTGCGCTGGATGAGCGCGAGCGTGAAGTCCCGGCCGATGATAGTCGGATAGTTCAGCTGCTTGAGGAGGATCGGCGCCGCACCGATATGGTCGAGATGACCATGGGTGAAGAGTACGCCGCGGATATTCTTTTCTTTCCCTTGGAGATAAGAAACGTTCGGCACGATATAGTCGATACCGGGCATGTCTTCCTCCGGGAATTGGAGACCCATGTCGATGATGATGATATCCTCCCCGTATTCGAAGATGGTCATGTTGCGGCCGACTTCCTCGTTACCGCCGACCGGAATGATGCGGAGCTTGCCCGCCTCGATTTCCGGAACATCCGGGGCGCCCATCTTGCGAGCGTGGACATTGCGGACGATCGGCTGCGTGCCGAAGCCACGCTTGCCACCGCGCTTGCCGCCGCCACCCTGCGGACGACCTTTTCCACCTGAACGACCTTCTCGAGGCGCGTTATTTTTCGGTTGAGTGGAGACAGCTGACTCCGCTCCCGCCTGCGCCGGACGGGCGCCCTGCGGACGAGAAAACTTCTTATGATGTGGTTTTTGCCGGCGCGGATTCTGGCGCTGGGCGACGATGCCCTCAAACGCGCCGATCGGTGCCGGACTCTTTGACAGGCCGAGAGGCTTGTCATTACTGTGCTCTTGCATAGTGCATGAGTGGGACAGGAAACGGGCCGCGTACGACCAAGTCCCTGTCAAATTAAAAGGATAAAAATAAATTACTGAAAAGTGCACCCGCCCAGGGCGGGCTAAAACTCTTTGAAGTTTGGCTTTTCCCGCTCACGCGTGAGAAGCCCTTTTCTGTGCCGAGAAGAGGACTCGAACCTCCATGCCCTTGCGGGCGCTAGCACCTGAAGCTAGTGCGTCTACCAATTCCGCCATCTCGGCTAACATATTCGGTTTTTTGCTGCGACCCGCACAGCAAGGAGCATCAGTCCCTTCCTCGCAAGGAAAGGATGGATGCTCATCGTTGATAGCGAGCCCGGAAACGAGAGAAGAAAACGATTGGAATCAATGGAAGAAGTCGGGATAACAGCCGTAGCGAGCGTATCGTTGCAGGTCTAGAGTAGCATACTGAGCCGAATCAGACAAGCCTAGACCCGCTTGTACTGGTCTTCGTAGCGAATGATATCGTCCTCACCGAGGTAATTCCCGGTCTGAACTTCGATCATCTCCAGATTGAACTTGCCGGGATTCTCCATCCGATGCTTGGACATGCTCGGGATATCGACACTCTCATTCTCCCGGAGATACAGTTCGTCGTTGTCGCGCTGAACTTTGGCGATACCCTTGACCACGATCCAGTGCTCGGAACGGTGGAAATGCGACTGGAGGCTGAGCCGGGCGCCGGGATACACGGTGATCTTCTTCACCTTGTACGTCGGCGTGTCGATGAGCACTTCGTATTTTCCCCACGGACGATGAACGAGCAGCTGGTGCTCGAGCTCCTTCATGTTCTTTTCGCGAAGACAGGCGACGAGATCCTTGACCGACTCGCCCATTCCCATTTTCTGGATAAGGATACCATCGTTGTTTTCGACGACGATGACGTCTTCCATACCGATGGTGGTGACCAGCACGTCGTTCGTACTACGGACAAAAACATTTTTTGACTGAATGCCGACATGGCGCGGATTGTTGATGCCCCGCTGGACCGAGATCTCGGCGAGACTGTCAAAAGAACCGATATCGCTCCAGCCGAAATCACCCGCGAAGACGACGATGTTTTCCGATTTCTCAGAAATGGCATAGTCGATCGAGATGTTCGGGAGGTTTTTGAATTCAGCGACGAAGTCCCCGAGGCTCTTTTGGAGTGCTTGGAAAATCTCGGGCGCATGCTGCTTCACCTCGCGAAGAAAGGCATGAATCGTAAAAGCGTACATACCGGAGTTCCAGAGGTACTGTCCGGTCCGGAGGTATTCCTCAGCCACGGCGCGGGTCGGCTTTTCTTTGAATTCAGCCGCCTGCCAGTAGCTCGCGAATGCCTGGCCTTTCTTGATATAGCCATAGCCCGTTTCGGGGCGCTTCGGCACGATCCCGATGGTCGCGATGTGGCCATTGATATTCTCGGCCACTTTCTTCAGGCTTTCGGTAAACCCATCCTCGTCAGCGATATAGTGGTCGGCTGGGAGAAAAAAGATCGGGCTATCTTTGTCGGCGCCTACCTTGTCAGCGAGATACTTCACGGCACAGGCGATGGCCGGAGCGGTATTGCGACTTTCCGGCTCAACGATCACTTGGTCCTCGCTAAACCCCGGCGCTACCTCACGCACCTGATTGATGACATTAAAGAGATTCTCCTCGTTGGTCACGAAGAAGATCTGTTCCTCTGGCATCGATCGGCGAAGACGCAGGTAGGTCGCCTGAACGAGCGACTTGTCACTGTAGAGATTGAGGAATTGCTTCGGGAAATTCTTGCGCGACAGCGGCCAAAGACGGGTGCCTGACCCGCCGCAAAGCACGACACCGTACATTGCCTCTTCACCCAGGGGAGAAATGTGGTTCATTGGAGTACTCATCTCAGCACATCATTCTAAATCAGGAATCCAAACATCACAAGCATTGGTAGGCTAACGGATATCCACGAAAAATGGCTTATTGAGGTGATAATTTCAGTGAAGTACGGATATTAGCAACTTTCCGCAGATTTGTCAATGCAATATTACCGCTTGCCCGTCTCCGCCATCAGCCGCTGATTGACAAATCATAAATTTCATGATAATATTGTTCGTTCGTGTCAGAAGCTATTTCTGAACGAATGGACATCCTGTTTAGGGTGTTCGGCATTCTCAACCGTTCGAGAGGAGTTCTTTCCATGTCTTCCACCACCTCCCTGGGCCCCGTCGCCCCTTCTGCCGAGCAGCGCTCCTACCTGGATCGCCTCCCCCGTGCCGAAGGCGATGACCCCGGCATCCCGATCTACCTGCGCGATGGCGACCGCTTCATCTTCCTCCCCGAGTACAAGATGGCAAGCGCCGCCAACCGCGCCTTCGAGAGGGACGCACCGGCCGGCCTCTACCGCGGCGGCGCCGTGATCCTGGTCACCTACCAGGGCGGCACGCTCGTGGTCCCGGACGACCGCTACGGCTGGTACAAGCCGTTCGCCGGCATCGCCCAGCACGACGAGGGCGGCGACCTCACGCTCGCCGGCATCCGCGAACTCATCGAGGAGGCCTTCCTCTACGACACCAAGGAGAAAGCGCTCCGCTTTGTGCCTCAGGGCGCCGGCACCGGCTGCGAGCTCGTCTCGTCGCTCGGCTTCACGGCCAAGCGGACCGTCGAAGTGGGTCAGGTCAAGCTGTCCCACTATGCGGTGAACGAGAGCAACCGCTCGTACGAGGCCGTCCTCACGTGGGACATCTCGGGCATCGGTGTGACGTTCTCCGTCTCGCTCGAAGAGGAATGGTGGAACAAGGACAAGAGCGGCATCTCCGTCTACGTGCTGAACGATGACGGGACGCTCCGCGGCGTCTTCAGCGGCCAGCAGGGCCTCATCGCCCTGCCGAAGCTCGGGATCCATCCGACCCTGAAGTCCGCCCTCCACCTCGCGTAAGCCCGAACGTGCTCGCGCGCTGACAAAAGCCCCGGTCCATCATGCATGGCGCCGGGGCTCTTTCTTTTTGTTAGGGTAGCCGCCAATGGATTAGGCAACGAGGAGTTTCTTCAGTTTCTCGACCATGTCGACCGGGGTTGGATCCTGGCCGTACTCGAGCGCAAGGTAATACGAGGCGAAATCACCGAGCATCACGGAAGCGAACATCTTTTCAAAAACGCTTTCACCCATGAGATCGATTGTTTCAACGACGAGCCCCTTTTCCCGAAGGAGGCCGGCCGTAATCTCGAAGCGCTTCAGGTTACGCGGGTGATCGGCTGGGTCACGGAGAAAAAGCGTAGTGAATTTCCCCTGCGGCAAGGTCCAGCCCACCATTTCATTGTGGTTGAGTTCCGGGAAAACATTGTAGAAAGCCGGCGTCTTGGCGTTTTCGTTCAGCTTGATTTTCCAAACCATCGCGACCGATCGATACGCATCGGTGCTATACACCACCGGGGTCGTGCCCTGCATCAGTGCCGCCAGGCGCTTTCCCTCTGCTTCGATCTCGGATTTTCGGCTCGCATAACAGGCCGCGGCCGCGAGGACTTCATCCCGGATATCCGGCACCATCCCGAGTGTCATAAAAACCTGGAGAAAGGCGGCCACAAAATATCCGGTCCCCATGCGCGGTTGAAAAGCCGGGTTCGGGATCGGCAGCTTGATGTGCTGGATGCCATGTTCACGGCAGATTTCCTCGACCTTGCCGCCGCTCGACACGCCAATCGTCGGCGCGCCGCTCTCGATAAGTGCCTCGAGGGTTTCAAGCGTTTCTTCGGTATTGCCCGAATACGAGCAGACAAAATGGAGCACCTTGCCGTTCATGCGGGCTGGAAGTCCATAAGTCCGGTTCTGGACGATCTGAATCGGGGCCGTTTCGGGAAATCGCTTCACGATATCAGCGAGATAGGTCCGGAGAAGATCCGCCGGAAGCGCCGATCCGCCCATCCCCGAAAACATGACGGTGTCATATGTTCCCTCGAGGCGAATATGTTTCCCCAGTTCGAAGCCCGCCAAAAACTGTTCCGGTGTTTCGAGAATGACCTGACGGAGATCGCTTTGATCAATCGGATGGCTCATAGTGCCTACATTTAGTGATTACGAAAGTTATCCAGCGTCGGTGCTACTTCCGGACCCGCTTTGTTTCGAGATACCAAGAGGCGATATCCGAAAGCCGAGAGGAAGGGAAGTTGATCGGATGCGCATCGATGCCCTGAACGACGTCCGAAACGACATAGAGGTAGTTCGGACTGTACAAAAAGACTGCCGGATGCTCGCTCGCGATAATGGACTGGAATTTCTGAAATGCCTCTTTGCGTTTCTCTGCATCCAGCATCTCGCGGGCATCCGCCAAGAGCTCATCCACCTCTTTATTCTCGTAAAAGGCTAGATTGAGCCCGGGGTCGTTCTTCTGGCTTGAATGCCAAAAGGAATACGGATCCGGATCGAGCATGCTCCCCTGACCAAAGAGCAGCGCCTGGTATTCGCGCGGACGCACGACATTCTGCTGCAGGTCGGCCTGTGACAGTACTTTGACGTCAACTCGGACACCGATTGCGCGCCACGTTTCGCGAAGGAGATCAGCAGTCCGCATGAGTTCTGGCCAATCAGGAACAGCAAGTTCAAAGCTGAGAACGGTCTCTCCCTTAGAACGGATACCATCATCACCTTTTTTCCAGCCTTTCTCGTCAAGCAGAGCATTCGCCCGAGCGGTATCGACGGATACCTGTGACTCAGCGTATCCGAGCACAAACGGCGGAAGCGGTCCGGAAGAGACGGATCCATGTCCCTTGAGCACATCGTCGAGGATAGCCTTTCGATCGGTCGCCAGGACTACGGCCTCACGCACTTCGTCATAGGCGAGCGCGACGCTCTTGTTCGTATTCAAAAAAACAGAGAAGAGGCGCGGAAGTGGAAACTCATAGAGTCGTGTACCTTTTTTTGACACCGCCTCACCGGCCCGTTCATGGCTGATCGAGTGCATTCCCATCACTTCTTGCCGATCATAAGCCGCGATGAGACTGTCTTCGTCTGGATAAAAACGCAGCGTCACGCGATCGATGTATGGAACCGCCAGGAAATACTCCTGATTCGAACGGAGATGAAGTGAGAGGATATTTCCCTGCGAGTCCTTGTCGAGATCCTCGAAAAGATACGGGCCGGAACCGATCGGCTGAGACAAGTTATAGTCAGCCAGCGTAAAGCTGTCTGGGGCAATATTTTCCCAGATATGTTTCGGCAAGATGCCGACAACGAGGTTTTCAAGGAACCCGAAATACGGTTTTTTGAGCGTAAAGACGACCGTGTACTGATCCGTTGCGGCGATTTCCACTCCCTGCCAGTTGGCCCGGAGCGGACTCTTGTAGGCCGGATCCTGAATGGATCGGATCGTAAACACCACATCGTCCGCCCCGAGTTCCTCCCCGTCATGAAAACGGACTCCCGGACGGAGAAAGACGGTATAGGTTCGCCCGTCTTCGGAAACCTGGTAATCGCTGGCGATGTATTTCTCTACCTTTCCGGTACGGTCATAACGGAACAATCCGGCATAGAGGAGTTCGACGAGATCAGCGTCCGCATCGCTCGTCTGAGAAAGGATCGGGTTGATATAGCGCGGCTGTGCGACCACACCTTCGATATATTGGCCGCCAAAATCCGGCACCGGTTTGGTCATGGCAAGGTAGCCGGCAGAAACCCAAAAGAGAAAGGCGCCGGCCGCCACGATCACGAGCGAGAAGAAGATGAAACGGTCACGGGAAGAAAGCGCGCGATAAACACCCTTCCAAGCTGACAAACGGCGCGCCACAGGTTGGGACTGGGAAGAAATACTCGTACTTTACAGGTTAGAGACCGGCGGCGGCAGCCGTAGAAAGCCGGACATTTACCATGGCGAGGATGAAAAATACCGCCGCCAAGCCTATCGTGGCATAGACGAGAAAGCGTTCAAATCCCCGCTTGGTATAATAGCCGCCAAAGTCACTGCCAAACGCGCTGCCAAGACCGGAGCCTCGATTCTGAAGAAGGATCGAGACCGTGAGGAGAATTGCGACGACCGCTTGAGCGATAAGGAAAGCCCGCATAAACAAGAAAAATAGCTGTTGAGGGCACAGGAAACGAGTCCGTTTCCATGCCTAGGAAAAAACAAAAAAGGCTTTTTAAAGCCTTTTTATGCTACCAGAAGTAGGGTCTCCAGTCAATCGAAGTAAAATAAGGCTTGGCCAAGCTATAAATCGAGCCCCTGGTGTTCGAGGGACACCACAAGGTCCGGCCGCTCTTCTCGGTAGCGGTAAACGGAGAGGAGGAGTCCGAGCCCGATAAAGAAGGCGAGGAGGGCACTTCCGCCGTAGGAGAGGAAGGGCGCTGGAAGTCCGGTGACCGGGAGAAAGCCCATATTCATGCCGAGATTGATGAGGATATGGATGAAAAAAAGTGCCAGAATCCCGACCGCAATGAGATAGCCGGTATTGTCTCGGGCCATCTCGGCAATCCGGGCGATCCGATAGAGCAGGAGTGCGTAGAGAAAAATGATAAGCCCTCCGCCGACCAGTCCGAGTTCTTCAGAAATCACCGCGAATATGAAGTCGGTATGCTTTTCCGGAAGAAAATTGAGCTGTGACTGGGAGCCATGACCGATCCCCTTGCCCGTCATGCCGCCTGAGCCGACCGCGACCATGGACTGAAGCACATTGTACCCGCTCCCCTGCGGATCGAGTTCCGGGTTGAGGAAAGTCTGAAGCCGCGCTTTTTGGTAGTCGGCGAGAAAAAACCAGCTCGTTCCGATCAGTACGAGGCCAAGCGCACCGAGCACCAGGAAATGGCTCCAGCGAATACCCGAGACGAGAATCATCGAGAGCCAGATAAACGCGAGCACGAGACTCGATCCGAGGTCTGGCTGTTCGAGAACGAGCAGAATGAGGAGTGCAGAGAGAAAGAGTGACGCAATGAGCCTGGTCCATTCGCCGAGTTCAGAACGCTTCTTTGATATGAAGCTCGCGAGAAAAATGACGAGCACGAGCTTGGCAAATTCAACCGGCTGGACTTGAAAACCTGCAATCGAGAACCAGCCGACCGTTCCCCGGATCTCCGAACCGAAAAACAAGACGAAAGAAAGGATAGCGATCGTCAAAAAGTAGAGCGGGGTACTCATCCGGGCAAAATGCCGATAATCGAGCGTCCCGACGAAAAACATCATCCCGATACCGACGAGTCCGATCGCGAGCTGTTTGCCGAAATAGATGTTGCCGGCAACGGTCTCGGAAAAGCTGTACAAAGCGAGTAAGCCGATACTCGTGAGGAGGAGCACGGCCGAAACAAGTACGATATCAGTCCGAAAGAAGTGCGCGACGCCACTTCTCATAGGGAGGGTGATCCGAAATCGTTCGTCTGGCGGGGCGCTTCTTTTGGCACCTCGTACTGCTGGAGAAAATTCTCCGGATCATAGATATTCGCTTCAGCCTCCATGTCCACTTGGGTCACTACCCCGGAAAAGGGCTGCGGAAAGACGATACGGATATCCCGCTCTTGGCCGACTTTCACCGTTTGCATCTCGCTCTGATTCGCAGCCAGCGGTGCCCCAGAGGCGTCACGCAGCACCACCTTGATCTGAATCTTGCGAAAATCATAGAGACTCTCGTTCACGAGTGTTGCAACTACTGCTCCAAAGACGGATGGATCGGGCTTACCGATATAGCGCCGGCTGTAGATATTGAGTTCCGGTTTAGCCCGATACTCACGAACCCGCGTCCACTGAAAATTGGATAGCTCGATAACGGCTTTTGTCGGCACCTGGTCAGGCTCAAGGTTGAAGGCCAGGAGCGACTTCGTTTCCTGCGGCAGGATGAAATTCGTACCCGAAACGCGAGCCAGTTCTTTGCCTTCGGCATCCCGGAGAAAGAGCGAGTATTGGAAACTCGCCGCACCGATATCATTGTTCGGATTGAAAATCTTGGCAACGATATCGTACTTGCCGCGATCAGTCGGGATGAAGGTGATCTCGCGCACAAGGAGATCATTGCCGACGATTTTCTCGATGCAGGCGATCGCACAGACACCGCCGCAGTCAATGCCGGTTTCGTTCTGATTCTGCTTGCCGTCAATACAGCTCGGCTTCGGCCTCAAAACAAAATACAAGCTCGTACTGATGACGAGAATGCTGAGAAGATAGATCGCGATAATCGTAAGCCTTTTGGTATCGCGCGTGAGAGTAAGCATGAGGAAAAAGTGACGAAATCAAGGCTATTATATCACAAAAGCCCCATAAAAATTGGGGCTTTTGCAAAAAGAAATGCTCTGGAGATGGCAGAGGGGAGATGCCACCGGTTTCTGTGTAGACTGTTTCGATGGCGCCAAAATGGGGTACCCACGTGTCCGTAGACCTTGTACGTCGTCGAGGACCCTAGGGACAAGCGCGAGCCGCAAGGGAACTGGTTTTTGCACGGCATCTCCCCTCTCCAGGGAATTCCTGCGTGGTTTCAAAAGAGTGTCCCCGGCACCGACCTACTCTTGCCCGGAGGCTACCATCGGCGCTGACCGGCTTAACTGCCGAGTTCGGAAAGGGATCGGGTGTTTCCCGGTCGCTAGAGACGCCGGAGACACTCTCTTCAAACTATGGTTGTAAGACTGCAATGGAGATTCGGAGTACTTCTATCAAGCACTCTTCACCGCCAACTGAAAACAAACGAAAGTGGTATGGAATCGTATTAGTATTGCTCGGCTGAACCCCTCACAGGGCGTACACCTGCAACCTATCAACCTGGTCATCTTCCAGGACTTCCTCATTAGTAAACTAATGACGTGACCTTATCTTGAGCTCGGCTTCCCGCTTAGATGCTTTCAGCGGTTATCCTGCCCGAACATAGCCACTCTGCAGTGCTCCTGGCGGAACAGCAGATACACCAGAGGTTCGTTCTTTCCGGTCCTCTCGTACTAGGAAAGAGTTCTCTCAAGTCACTTAACGCCTACAGCAGATAGGAAACCAACCTGTCTCACGCATGATACCACCGATTACTCGATGCATTGGACTATAGCTTCACCCTGAGCCAGTTGATTCTGATCCAACTGGTCGAAGGGCGGCTGACGTTTAGTCTCTACGGGCTTCATAAAACTTTTTATGAATTCCCTCGGTATTATCCAGACACCCTTTGATAGATGTCGGACTTCACCGAAATGAGTCAGCTTGTTCCTTTTTCTCCATGCTGAATGGAAAGAAAGGACCGCCGTGATGCGATTGATTTCTTATCGATTGTTTCAAAGACGAAAATTGTTGTAGATGTCGTTTACACTTCCTCGGATTCAAACTGCAAAAGTTCCTTTTACGCCAAGCAAAATTTGCCTAGAGCAAAAAGCTCTTTTACGGTTTGAACCCAGCTCGCGTACCGCTTTAATTGGCGAACAGCCAAACCCTTGGGAGCTTCTCCACCCCCAGGATGCGATGAGCCGACATCGAGGTGCCAAACCCTATCGTCGATATGGACTCTTGGATAGGATCAGCCTGTTATCCCCAGGGTAACTTTTATCTGATGATCTTCCACACTCCTACGAGTGATGGTCGGTTCACTAAATTCTACTTTCGTAACTGATCGACTGATCGGTCTTTCAGTAAAGCTGACTTGTGCTTTTGCGCTATCGGCCCGATTTCCATCCGGACCTAGTCAACCTTTGTAAACGCCTCCGTTGCTTTTTAGGAGGCGACCGCCCCAGTCAAACTACCCACCAGGCACTGTCCCCCCGCCGGATTACGGCGGCAGGTTAGAAATAAAATCTTTGCAGGGTGGTATTCCAGTGATGACTCCACACCGCCCGGAAGCAGTGCTTCATAGTCTCCCACCTATGCTCGGCAACAAAAACTCTATTTCAATACCAAGTTGTAGTAAAGCTCCATGGGGTCTTTTCGTCTTGCTGTAGGTCGACGGCATCTTTACCGTCATTGCAATTTCACCGGGATGTTCGTTGAGACAGTTTTCAAGTCATTACACCTTTCATGCGGGTCAGAACTTACCTGACAAGGAATTTCGCTACCTTAGGACGATTATAGTTATCGCCGACGTTCACTGGC
>CAZTYU010000008.1:0-11167 GCA_964617535.1 uncultured Bdellovibrionales bacterium
GGCAACCCCTGCCGCTGCTGCCGCTCCGGTGGCAACCCCTGCCGCTGCTGCCGCTCCGGTGGCAACCCCTGCCGCTGCGCCTGCCGCCGCTGCTCCGACCGCCAACACCACTCCCGCCCCCAAGGTTGTGACGCTGGACGAGTATGTGAATGCCGCCCCGGCCCCGGTGCAGGAAGTGCTTCGTAACGCGATTGCGTTGACGAACGCGAACCGAGAGGCTGCGATCGTCACCATCACGGCGAATTCCGATTTCACCAAAGAAGAGCTGGCTGGCAAATCTCTGGCCGAACTGGAGAAGCTCGCCAAGTTGGTCACTCCGAAAAACTACGGCGGCATGGCCCCCGTTGCGAACGCCAGCCCCACCAAGGAAGAGCCGCTGCCGCTGCCGTCCATGACGTTCGGCAAGTAACCCGCAACAAACCAAAACGATCCAGAAACAAACATTATGGAATACCCGAAACGCATTGTTTTGATTGGTCGCGGCGGGCGCCCCGAAGAGGGAACGGCCGCTGGCACCATCACCCCTGGCATGCTCGTGAAGCAGGATGCTGATGGGAACATCATCGCCCACAACTCGAACGGCGGTCACGCCGAACGTCTGTATGCGTGCGAGGACGCCCTGCAAGGCAAGACCATCGATGACAACTATTCTTCCGGGAACGTTGTCACCCTGCACTTGGCCGCGCCTGGGGATGTGGTTTATGCTTTGCTCGCCCCCGGCGAAAACGCAGACCCGTCCGAGTTTTTAATGAGTGGTGGGAATGGCTACCTCAAGGTCGCCACCTCCACCAACCAACGTGTTGCTGTTCCGCTGGAGTCGGTGGACAACAGCGATTCCGGTGTCACGGATCCGGCCCGCATCCGCGTTCGCGTGCTCTAAACGAATCCAACCGAAAACACTCTCACAAAATCGAACTATGGAAGTAATTCTGAATGGACAGGCCCACGGGAGCATTGCCTCTACGCTGTTGGCTAACAACTTCGACATCGGTGCATTGCGCCCCTACATTGGGGAGGGTGGCCGATCGTTCATCACCCAAAACGTGGGCGGCAAGCAGATCGCTGTCCCCACTCACAACGCGGCCACTCTCCGCAAGGACGAATGGATCGAGTTGGATCAGGTTGTGACCTCCGCCGCCAAGGAACGTCTCCGCCTTGTCTCTGACCTGCGCGGCGCCGGGCTCCAATACAACATGGGTGGCAACGGCATGGGCCGGACGGTGCTCCAGACCCAAAACATCTCGGACATCACTCCTGCCAAGATCAGCATGGAGCCGGGTGTTGCGAACCAGGGCGATCGTCCTGAGTTCGATCTGACGAACCTGCCTCTTCCTGTGATTCATCACGGGTTCGAGTTCCACGCTCGTCAGCTCGCCACCTCGCGCAACAGCGGGACTCCGCTGGATACGACTGTTGCTGCTCTCGCCGGTCGTCGTGTTGCTGAGATGGCGGAACAGCTTGCCCTCGGAACTGCGGCCTCCTTCACCTATGGCGGTGGCACGGTCTACGGGTTGCTAAACTTCCCGAGCCGCATCACCAAGTCGGATCTCGCTGATCCCACGGACAGCGGTTGGGTTCCGGGCGACACCGTTCGCGACGTTCTGGCCATGCGCCAACTGAGCGTGAACGCCAAGCATTATGGCCCATGGGTCCTCTACAACTCTCCCGCCTGGGACGAGTATCTGGATGACGACTACAGCGGCCTCAAGGGAGACAACACCCTCCGCGAACGCATCGCCAAGATCAATGGGATCCGCGACATTCGCACCCTGGACTATATGACGGGCTTCAACCTCGTCCTGGTTCAGCAAACCACCGATGTTATCCGCATGGTGGTCGGCATGGAAATCTCCACGCTCCAGTGGGAAACCAACGGCGGCTTGACTCAGAACTTCAAGGTCATGGCCATCCTGGTTCCTCAGTTGCGCGCCGATTTCAACGGGAACACCGGCATTGTCCACGGAAGCGTGGCCTAAGCGGCTTTGAAATCACTCGTTGCCTGACATAATAGTGGTATGAAGCGATACATCGTTCTAGTCGGGACCCACGCGCAGGGCGGAAAGGTCTACACCAAAGGCCAAACTTGCGTCAGTGCGGCGGATCTCGTGGCACTGTTTCCAGGCAAATTTGAAGAGGCTGGTCCGGCCCCTCAGTCGGCCCAGCCGAAAACTCCCGCCAATGAATCGGATCCCTTTGAAGGATCCGAGCGGCCGGGACGAGTCGCTTCGTCCCGGCCGTCTTCCAAATCTGGAGGCTAAATGGCCCGCACAAGTGCCGCCTTGATTGGCGGCATCATCGAAGTTGAGACTGGCGTCAGCCTTGATCCTTTCATCAAGGCTGCCGCCATTTTAGTGGACAAGGTGGCCGCTAAAAACATCTTGAGCAAAGAGACGCTCAAGGTCATCGAGACTTGGCTTGCCGCGCACTTCTACTGCATGCGGGATCCGCGAACAGTGTCGGAGAAAGCGGGACAGGTCCAAGCCACCTACCAGTCCAAAGTAGATCTCTTCTTATCCACCTCGCACTACGGCCAGCAGGCCATCGTCCTGGACACAACGGGGACGTTGCGCGCAATTAACGCTGGCGTTCGCCCTGCACGATTACTATGGTTAGGCACTCCTATTGAAGAGTAGCCTATGTCACACGGAAACAACGAAATCCTTGAGCAGTTGCGAGAGATGCGTGCGATGATCGAGCGATGCGATGTTGCACTCACTGGGGATCCTCAACGGGGAATTAAGGGGTTGGTTCAAAATGCGGAAGATCAGTCTTCTGTTGTTTCCGCCCTCACTAAACGAATCACACGGGTTGAGATCATCGGGATCGTTGTCCTTCTTACCATCGGGGCCGAATTGCCGTCAGTATGGCATGGGGTCCTGTCGGTAATTAAATGAATCTTGTTTTTGACAATGTTAAGACACTGGACCCAACTTCCCGTTTTGTAGGGTCCACTACTTTCATTGTCGGAGGGGGCTCTTCACTCAAAGGGTTCCCATTCAAAGATCTCACCGGCCGGTGTGTTATTGGGGTCAATGAGGCATTTCGCCTCGGTTCTGCAACCGTCCCCATCACCATTTTCGGAGACGCCACTTGGTTCCACCGTGTAAAATGGGATCTGGAAAGATACACGGGGAAGGTGGTGTGTGTTGCCCCGTCCTTAGCGGGGATTCAGGCCAAGTGGCTTACTAAACTCCGTCGTGTCAAAGAAGGGCTTGGGTCTTCCGATAGTCTGCCTTGGTATGCTTCCACGGGATCCAGCGCCATTGCGCTTGCAATCCAGCTTGGCGCGGTGCGTGTGGTTCTTCTTGGGTTTGACATGCTTCGTATCAAAAACAACACGCATTGGCACAACTACGGGCGCCGAAGGACGGATGAAAAGGCGTTTGCCCGGCACATCGAGGGGATGGGAATGCTTGCGGAAGAGATCCGAAAAAACTCGTCTGTGGGTGTCATTAACCTAACGAACGAGAGCCGCATAGACGCATTCCCAAAAGTTTCGATGGATCGATTTAAGGAGTTTCTCACATGAGGATCATCAAGAAAATGCGGAAGCAAAAAGCGGCCTACTGGAAACGCTCTTCCGTGGACAAGTTCGGAAAGTATTCCTATGAGGATCCGATCTTAATTGATTGTCGTTGGGAAGACGTGCGACAGGAATATCGGGACTCCAAAGGCCAGATCTGCTATTCCCAGTCTGTTGTTTACGTTGACAGGGAAATGTCAGTAGGGGACTGTCTGGCCAAGACCTCTACTCTTCCGGAGACGGCCAATCCGAAAGCGGAGGGTGGTTTTGAGATTCATTCGATGGAGCAGATCCCGACTCTCAAGGCCACAAAAACGCTACTTGTTGCATATCTGTGAACGCAATCCGAAGCAGCATCACCGGGTTTTCGAGCATCGCCGCAAACATCTCCAAGGCGAATGCACAGATTGCCCGCAACACTGCTTTGGGGCTGGAGGCGGCTGGGCGACACCTAAAAGCATCTAGCTTGAAGCAGGTCCCGGTTGAATTTGGACCGCTGTATGCTTCGGCTTTCTCCATTGGGGTTGGTGAGGGTTACTCCAAAAAGGTGCATGTTGGATACGGCGCTCGTTACGCCATTTGGGTCCATGAGTGTGTCGGGATGAAGCTCCTTGGGGAGCCTCGTCGTCGGCGTGGTGGCGGACCCCCTCCGATCGGGAAATATTGGGATCCCCAACCGCAGGCACGAGCGAGATTTCTCATGGGTCCTGCAATGGAACTCTCCCCCGAGATTGCTAGAATTGTTCAGAGCTTCGCATCCCTTGGACTGCTATGAGTTCCCCAGCAACAATCTTTCGGCAATTTCTAATTGATTCTGATCTTGGGACAGAGGATGGGGAATGGCCGGTGTTCGCCTCGTTCATGCCTGACGAGGCAGACAACGCCATCTGTGTTTACGATGATGGAGGTGTTCCGGATGGAAGGATCATGGCCAGTGGTGAAAAGATCGTTCATCCCACCATCCTCGTGCATGTGACCGGACCTGACTACGACACTGCATGGGACAAGGCGGAAGCTATCGCTTTGGCCATGGATGCTGTGCGTAGGACAGTTGTTGTAATTTCTTCGGAAGTCGCCTATACGTTCCACAACGTCTCGCGGACCGGCCCACCGAATTCCCTGGGAGTTCAGGGCGAAGGGGACCGCCGCCGTCATGTAATCGCCGTCAGTGCGGCGGTGACACTAACACTAAACTAAACTAAACAAATGCCCGCTGCAAATACGCTTCGCCTAGACGATGGATTTTCCACGCTGATCACCATCGCCAATCTTCCCACCGTCCACCTGTATGAAAAAGAGGTGACGCCTCCGGGCTATGACCTGGGTGGGCCGATTGACACGACCACCATGCGAAACAGCGCATGGCGAACCGCCGCCCCCCGGCAGTTGAAGACGCTGACGCCTGTCAGTGCCACGGTGGCCTACGCTACCGATGCTCTGGAATCCATCCTGGCACAGATGGGGGTCAATCAGCTCATTACCGTCACTTTCCCGGATGGATCCACCCTGGAGTTCTACGGGTGGATTGAACAGTTCACTCCGAGCGCCCACAAGGAAGGGGAGCAGCCTACTGCCGCTCTCACGATTCATCCGGGCAACCGCGACACGACCGGCGCGGAAAGTGCCCCGGTCTACACTGATCCCGCAACGTCCTCCTAACGTATGAGTCTCCTTGAATTCTCGCTTGCCACGACGACGATCCCCATCGTCCTCAAAGATGTCGATGGCAAAAAACCCCTCAGTCTTGAACTGCGCGAGATGACTGCCGCCCAGCGCGACAAGCATCTTGATTCGATTCGTGCCCGCGCCACCCTCGGAGAGAAGGGGGAACTGGTCATCAATCGATTTGAGGGGATGCAGGCTGATCTTCTGGTGCTGTGCCTTTTCCGTTCAGACGGGAACGGCGTCAGCCGTGAAGAAATCCAGAAGTGGCCTGCCGCCGTGGTTCAAAAGATCTACGATGCCGCCCAGGAACTCAACAGCCTCAAGGTGAAGGGGCCGGAAGAAAAAAACGGCTGAACGGTGAGAAGTTGGCTTGGCTCCGGGTAGCATCTCACTTGCACGCCCCTTCAATCCGAGAATTGAAGGGGCGTCTTACTTATAGCGAGTTCCTTGACTGGCTCGCATTCATCGAATGGGACGAGAAACGTCACACCAAGTTGGATTGGTATCTTGCGCAAATTACGGCGGAGATTCGGAGAGGACTTGTGTCCAATCCGAAAAACGTAAAGGCCAAGGACTTCCTCATTGAACTTGTGGATGCCAAGCAATCCACTAAGGTTGCTCAATCGAAACAAGCTTGGCTCGGTGCGGTAGGCATAAAACGCAAAATCAATTAGTATGGCAAAGTCCGGCTTACCCATTGGTAATTTGTTCGTGACGCTATCGGCAGATGCGTCAAATCTGATTATGGGGATGGCAGCCGCCCAAAAGGCGGTGGCTACCAGTGTCGCAGCCATTAAGAAGGAACTGGCTTCACTGGACGCATCGGTCGCAAAGACCATGGCCAACGTCACCAAGTCAGTGGACAAGATGGCGGCAAGCTTGGCGGCTGCAAATGCCGCAATGTCCGCTGCCAGTGGTTCAGCCGGGATAAAAGGGATGTCTGCTGCCGCATCCGCCGCCAGCGGGGCAGTGGCGGCGAGCATGGGGCTCATTGTTCGATCTGCTGGAACGGTGGCTGTCGCCTCTGCCGGGGCGGCAGCCTCCACAGCAAACATGTCCAGGCAGATGATCGTCCTGGCCACATCTACCACTACTGCGTCCGCTGCACTGCTTGGGTATTCTAAGGCGCTTACCGTAACACGCACCTTCACGCGAGGGGCTGGCAAGGACTTCATCGATGTGGAGTCCTACATTGTTCGATCGGGAGTGGCCTATCGGCAGATGGGGCAGATCGGGGCTGGCGCCGCACAAACCCTAGTCACCAACACCCAGGCTCTCACAGGGTCATTGACGAAACTGCCTCCTGTCCTAGGGGCAGCCGCAACAGCAGCAAGTGGGCTGTCAGGTGTGTTGATCCCACTTGGGATCGTCATGGCGAGCATAGCCAACACTGTTGTTTCGGCTGGGCTTGTCTCTTACGCTAAGTTTGAGCATGCGATGACGAATTCCCTAAGCATCATGGGGACTGTCAGTGATACGATGCGTAAGCAAATGGAGATCACCGCTCGGGATATGTCCAAGAACAGCACTTTCACGGCTGTAGAACTTGCTCGGGCTTATGAGTATTTGGCGACGGCTGGATTCGATGCCTCTCAGTCCATCAAAGCTCTGTCGGTAGTTAATGATTTTGCGGTTGCTGGACAGATCAATTTAGAGAAAGCAACCTTTACGCTTTCTCGAAGTTTGCACGCCTTGGGACAGAGCAGTAACGACCCAACGGAAAACATGATGCGACTGCGAAGGCTCTCGGACCTGCTAGTCCGGGCCAATGCGCTTTCGACCGCATCCATCGAGGGCTTGGCCGAAGCTTTAGAGAATCGTGCTTCCGGCGCCTTCCGCATGTATGGGGTGGACATTGAGGAAGGCATCGCAATGCTCACCGCTTTCGCTAAGAAAGGTGACGAGGGCGCTCGCGGCGGTGAACACGCCTACATTGTGCTTCGTGATCTGCAACGGGCTTTTCTGGACAACGAACAGGCTTGGAAAGACGCCCACCTGGACGTTTACGCCAATAAACAATTCCGGGGTCCGCTCGCATTGATCCAAGAACTAGAAAAAGCTATTGGGGGCCTTGAGGACGAGGATCAGAAAATTTTCATCAAGATGCTTGGTTTCCAAGATCGATCCATTTCGGCTTTGCAGTCTATTCTTGGGTCATCTGACTTGATGCGGCAGGTCAAAGAGAACCTGAAAGGCATGTCTAACGCTACTCAAGAGGTGGCCAATAAAAGACTAGAATCTTTTATCAATCAGGTTCGGATGGCGTGGCATGCCGTGCAAGACATTTTGATTACGGTTGGAGAAGCCTTCTTGCCCGCCATTCGGTTGTTTCTTGGCTATGCAAAAGATGTGGTCGAGTGGCTTGCCAAGTGGGAGAAGGAGTCTGGGGTTGTGACGGCCGTTGTTCGCACAATGGGGGACACGTTTGCGTTCGTGGGCGCCGGTCTTCGCGCCTTCTTTCAAATCGTCAGCTCCAATTTCAATGTATTTGCAGCCATGGGGAAGGCACTGTGGGCGCTTGCGTCTACGGTGCTGAGTGAGATGGCTTCTGTGCTCCCAACTGTAATTGCTTTGTTGAAGCAGTTTGCAGACACGGTGGCGAAACTGCTTCCGGATATTGTTGCCCTGGTCAAGTCCACTTCGGGATTAGTGGATGCTTTGGTTTACGCATCGAAAGGACAGTTCGCGGCTGCCGCCAATGCGGCTCGGTCCGCTATGAACGAAGTTGGGCCGATCGTCCAAAAGATGGCTGCAACTGTGGCGGATGGACTAGGTGGGGCGGCTAATATCGTAGCCAAGCACATGGCCACGACTCAGCACAGTTTTTGGGACAAGATGACGGAAGCATCCAAGGGTATTTCCGAAAGTTGGACTGAGTTTGCTTCAAAGTGGTCGGATGCGTTTTCCATCGCCGTCAAAATGGTAAAGCGGGACACCGATGGGCTAGTGAAATCCACCAAAGAGGCTACGAACGAGCTTGGGAAGCTGGCAACTGCCAACACCATGGGAGTCATGGGGGACAACAAGAACGTGGTCGATCCAGCCAAGCGGGATCAGGCTCTTTTGATGATTCGTTCCTACAAGTTCCGCGAAGAGCTGGACAAGCTTGGGGTCCCCAAAGTAGATCGATTCAAGAGTGGACTGTCTGCGGTCGAAGATCGGGCGGATGCTGAGATTGAGATCGCCAAGGACATGCTCAAGAAGATCGAGGAAGAGCGCAAGAAGGCTGGAAAGATCTTGGAGGAAGACGAGCGCCGCAATGTCCAGGCCATTGAGTATTACCAGGAACGACTGAAACAGCTTCGTTCCGATAAGGTGACGGACAAAATGAATAAAGCTGGGATTGAGCAGCTCAACCAGTTTCAAAGCCCTTACATGGGGATCATTTCGTCGGACTTTGATAAGAATCTATCAAACGCCAAGGAGATCGCTGACACGGAACGAAAGCTGGAGACGTTGAAGAAGCTTGGCAATGACGAGGTGACACTCGTTAATGACGTTCAGATGCGCAAGGCCCAGGCATTGGAATACTACTCCAAGCGGGCAAAACTGCTTCAACAGGAGCAGGCCAAGCTCCAGCTCGCTGCGGCAAGTTCTACTTTTGGGAGTCTTGCGGAAATGTCCGAAGTGTTCGCGGGCAAGCAGTCCGGACTCTATAAGTCCATGTTTGCCGCGTCGAAGGCGTTTGCAATTGCTGAATCGATTGTGAAGATTCAGCAGGGCATTGCTGCCGCCGCCTCGTTGCCATTCCCTGCCAATCTTCCTGCGATCGCTGCGGTAGCTGCCGCTACGGCAAACATCGTCTCCACCATCCAAGCTGTTCGATTGGAATTTGCCGGTGAGCGGGAAAAGGGCGGTCCGGTGTCCGCCAACAGGATGTATCTAGTTGGCGAGAAAGGCCCAGAGCCCTTCATTCCCTCCACAGGCGGGACCATCCTTCCAAATGACTTCTTGCAGAATGCGGGCCGTGCAAATGTCAGTGTGGTGGTCAACAACTACACGGACGCAACCGCAACAGTCACGGAGCGTAAGAACGGCAATGAAAAGATCTATGAGGTGCTTGTGCGCCGGGTGAAGGACGATCTTGGTTCTGAGATACAGGACGGCCGTGGGGGCGTGGCGCGTGCGCTAGAGCGTTCCTATAAACTGAAAAGGGGATGATGATCACTACTGTTGACATTGCATGGCCTGAAAGCACGGTCCCGCTTCCAACTTACGAAGTTTCTGGAAAACCTCGGAATGCTTCGATTGCTTCGGAAGCCTCCTCCCCCAGGATTGATCGCCGATCTCGTTTCACAACGAGTTATGAACAACTGCAAGTGAATTGGGTTCTTAACGCTGCGCAGTTCACTGCATTTGAGGAATTCTTTTTGGACACACTTGGGAATGGAGTTTCCTGTTTCTCCATCGATCTTCGTTACCCTAAGACATCGGAGCTTTCTTCTTGGCTAGTTCGTTTTGAGGGTGGGTATCAGACCACGAAGCTGGACGGCCCCAGCCAAGTAGAAGCGACTCTTGTTCTTGTGCAACTGTTGGAAATCCCTGACGCTGCATCATGACTTGGCCTACGACACTTCCGGTTGCGCTGATCAAGCGCCGCTATGATTTGGATCCTCGCAATGTCCAAACGCTCATGGAGAGTGGCAGGGTGCGGACCCGAAGGACGTATGACATTCCCGTCAAAATGATCGATGTGGCGTGGAACTTCACGCTAGATCAGTTTAATGAGTTTCGTTCGTTCTTCAACGATGATCTGGAAAACGGAACACTCACATTTGATTGGGAAGAAGAGGGGACACTCGCCTTCTTCCCACCGTCTTACGAAGTGACCGGGACAGATGGTGTGTATTCAGTCCGGGCCAAATTGGAGGTTACGGCTCCCTACGACTCTGTTCCAGAGCTTCCAGATATTACCGTCATTTACGAAGACGAGTTGGACTCCAACGGCCTTCCCATCGTTGACGGAAACTGTCGATCTTATTTCTCGCTTCAATGGGACTATGTCGGCCGGGATGATCCTGGAATTATCCAAACTGCGTTGAGCAGTGATGGGCCGTGGTTCGATTACATCACCCCAGTCCCAACCCTGGAACAGGCCGCTACCCATCGGATGAAGGTGGACATTAATAATCAATTTAATGCCACCCGTTACTTCCGTATTTGGTATTCTGGCCTGCCGGTCACTAAGACAGTCAATCCGCTTGCGTCGGTGGTCCCGTTGCCTGACTACGCCATAACTGAACTCACGGACGGAAGGCCGCTTCCCGTGATTGACGCGGCCAGTGGGATTTTCGTCCCATATTCCTATTTAGAAAATGGATTGATCTCCTCCACAGCGATCTATGTGGAGCCTTTGGCCCGGCTTGAGTGGAACAGCGCCACCACGGCCGGAACACAGATACTAAGCGTCACCAATGTCCCTGAGACTGGGACATACAAATGGGCGGTGAATGGAGCAGACCCAACGATTGACACGCGCAATCCGCGTTACAATGGCATCGACAACAATCTGGCATGCGGACGAGAAGACTTCGCCATGGTGCTTCGGATTCGTTGTTTTGATGGATCTTGCAAGTCCCCGGTGGCCTTGATCGCTATTGATAAGCGGCATGAACTTCGTCCGATCATCATTCCAGTTGCCTCTGGTGGTCCTGGGACATTTGTTGCTGGTGTCTGCGACCTCCCCAAAGATGGAGTTCTTTCCGGGTATGACTGTGATGCTGTCTTTGGTGGGGTTGGGGCACTGGACGATTTGACCATGTTGACAGCGTGTGGGAACAGTGACCCCACGCTAAGCAGCGGCGGAGACATTCTCTTCTACCAAACGGAAACCTCCACTCGCGGGCCGGATAGTTTCGGATTTTTGTCCCATCATGTCATTGCAACTCGTTTTCGAGCGGACAGCATTCAACCATTGGCTCGTTACACGTCTCGGTGGGATCCCGTTCCTTTGGTTTGCGAGTATCTGGAGCAGTCCAC
>CAZTYU010000008.1:11267-17054 GCA_964617535.1 uncultured Bdellovibrionales bacterium
CCGGACCCATTGGTGGACGACACTGTCTATGGTGACGACTTTGAGGAATACTCCGATACGGATGATGTCGCTACGATCTCCATGGCGTCTGGATCTGGATGGGAAGCTGCATGGACGATTAACTCGGCACCGGTTGTAGAAGGATTCGATTACTTTGAAGGAGACGGGATCGCGGAACATGACTATGCGGACGGAGCTGGGTGGTCCACGGACTGGACGGTGACGAGCGGGTCCGACTATTACGACGATTTTGAGGACTACGTTGACGCCTCTGTTGCCCCGGCAAACGAAAACATGCACGGCGGGAGTGGATGGGCCTTGAATGATGATGGGTATCAGCACGGATGGATTCTGACACCAAGCACAACCGGGTCTGACTATTTTCAAACTTACACAGACACTTCCTATGCTAATGGGGTCACACTGTCTGATGGAGATGGCTGGACGTTTGGCAGTTGGACACTGAGAGATTTTGATTACAAGGACGATTTCCAGTCATACGCTGACAGCTCCAACGTGACTACGGCTGACGCCATGAATGGCGGAACGGGCTGGGACGCCTCTTCACAATGGTCGTTGAATTCTCAGAACTACCTGGATAACTTTGAATCCTATTCAGATGATGCGGACGTGACCACGGCTGACGCCATGAATGGCGGAACGGGCTGGGATACGGCTTGGACAATCAACTAGATTAAAAATGTCACAACAACTTATTACCTACTCAGGCGATCGCCGCTTAGTCCTTTCCAATGGTGAAGCCATCCGCAAACCAATTTGGTATGCGTCTTGGTCCCGCATTCGCATCGGATTGTTGTTCGCCATAGACCGCAACAGCTCCACGTCAAACGTCACTGGGACGCCGATCCTGTCGTTTGGGCTGTGCAGCGGCACCAGCAACGTCTGGATTGCCGGAAGCAGCGACCACATCGTGGGGGTCAAGAACATCAACGGGACGTGGACGTATCAGGCTGGCCCACCCAAACGCTATGAGTCTGGGTCTAACAATGCGTATCAGGGATTCAAGCGGGTAGGAACTACGGTCACTAACGCCAGTTCTTCCTTCAACAACAATCTGTGCGCGTGGCCGGAAGCTGGCACCCCTGCGCGAAACGCAATGATCCTGGAGATCACGAAAGGGAGTCCGAATTTTTCTATGAAGTTTTGGACCAACAACGCCACTGGTGCGCAAAGCGATGTGTCGGACGCAGCTTTTGAAGAGGCGATGATCGTGGACGACATGGCCAACGTTGGGACAGTGAGCGGAATTGGCGGCGGGACGGTGGATTCCACCGCACGCACTTTGGCGGTGGACGAAGGTGCAGATGGTGCTTTGGATAACATCTTTGTCTACTGGGAGCGGGTTACGCAGTTCTTCACCTTCAACATTCGGCATCGAAAGATGGCGTAATGAACGACGCTTACACAGACGCAATCAAGGAAGCGTTCGCCCTGGCGCCGCACAATACGGTGGTGCTTCATACCATCGAAATTCGGCAGCCTACCGTCCAAAATCCGATCTATCTAGTCCAAGCGCGGCAAAGTATTGTTGCGGTGGACGAGGACGGGCACTCCCACACGTTTGAGCCAGTTGGTTTCTCGTTCTCGTTGCCGCCAAGTAATGAGGAGGGCTTCCGAAGTCTGAACGTCGCCATTGACAACGTCGGGCGGCGGATTTCCGCCTTTGTTGAAACGGCCAAGAGCGCAAAGGTCCCGGTGGAGATGTGGTATCGTCCTTACCTGAGTGACGATCTCACCCAGCCGCAAATGGACCCTCCTCTGGTCCTTTACCTAAAGGAACTCCAGATCACTACCGCCCAGGTCACTGGGCGGGCAACGTTCATGGACGTGGTCAATCGCAAGTTCCCAGCCATCCTTTACACCCGTGCCAGATTCCCAACACTTGGCTAAGCGTCCCCATTGGGCATGTAAATACATCGGGCTTCCGTGCTCACTTGGTGCGCGTGGTCCGACACAGGTTGATTGTTGGGGACTGCTGTGCCTTGTCTACGCCAATGAGTATCGCATCGAGCTTCCTCGTTTTCCTGGGATTGCGCTGTGTCCAATCGGCACGATCTCCGCAACTCTTCGCGAAGCCGCTCAATCGGATTGGAGCGTGTCCAGCGTGCCTTTTGATGGTGCGGCCGTTGGCATGAGCATTCAGAAGGCTCTGCACCATGTGGGGGTATTTACTGAGGCGGATGGCGGGAAGATCATCCATGCCTGGGAGCGGCGCAATGTAGTGGCGGATACCGTGGCGGGGCTCCGACAGAAGGGGTTTAGGACAATCACCTTTTTCAAACACAAGTCATGGCCTTTGTAGTTGAGATCCCGAATCCGTTTAATTCAACGGAGATCATCAAGCACGAACATCCCGGAGGCATCTCGATTCGGGACTGGCTCAAGGAGACTTTCCCCGGGTTCGTAGAGTTTGATCGTCCTACGATTTGCATCGTCAACGGGCAGCCGGTCAAACGCGAGGGATGGGACAGTCTGATCAAGGCGGATGACATCATTGCGTTCGTAGGGGTGGCCGGTGAAGTCACCACCATCGTTGCAATCATCATTGCAGTGGTGGCTATCATTCTGGCCTTTGTCGTCCCTCTTCCAAATACTCCTGGGGCGCTGCCCGCGTCTGATCCAGTTTTCAGTGTCAAGGGGCGCAATAATTCGATTCGTTTAGGGGAGCCTATCGAAGTGGCGTATGGCAAAAATCGAATCTATCCGTCTTACGCCTCCCGTCCCTACTACCAATATGAGAACAATGACCAGTTCCAGTTCTCCCTTTTTTGTTTGGGACAGGGTGAGTATGCGATCGAATCGGTTCAGATCTCTGACACTGCAATCACTGAGTATCAAGAGGCTTCCTACGAGATTGTTCCTCCTGGGTCGCAGACCACACTTTTCCCGATCAACGTCTATACTTCACCAGAAGCGGGCGGGCAGGCACTTCGAGCCCCGAATGAAGACACCTATGTTGCTCCTGGTTGGGTTGGCCCATTTCCAGCAAATCCGTCATCTACACAAACGAACAAGATCCAAATAGATCTTGTTTTCCCCAAAGGTCTGTATGCGGTGGACAAGAAGGGACGGCTTGAGACGGTTGGCCTGACTGTGGAGGTGGAGGCTCGTTTGATCAACGATGCTGGGACTCCAATTGGATCTTACTTCTCTTTGTTCTCTCCGATCGTGGTTACTGGCGCCACAACCACCCCGCAGCGCCGCACCTATTCCGCCGATGTAACGTTGGGGCGCTATGAAGTTCGTTTGCGCCGAACCAGTGACCTTTACGGGGGGTCCAATGTGGGTCACGATGTGGAATGGGAAGGTATGCGTGGATACCTCAACACCATTCCAGACTTTGGTGACGTTACGCTGCTGGCAGTTAAGATTCGGGCAACTTCTAACTTAAACGAGCAAACAAACGCCACCGTCAATGTCATTTGCACCCGCAAACTCCCTGTTTATGAGTCTGCCGGATTTACGGATCCGCAGGAGACTCGCTCTATCGTGTGGGCATTTGTAGACATTTTCCGAAGCCTTTACGGAGCCCGCATCACTGACACGATGTTTTTTGATTTCGATGCGCTGACTGCCTTGGACGCCACCTTTGCCGCTCGTGGGGACTATTTTGATTACGTTTTCCGGGATCCGATTACGGTTTGGGAGGCCGCTCGAACAGTGGCCCGTGTTGGCCGGGCAGTTCCCCTTTTAGTTGGCTCTCTGATCACCATCAAGCGGGACGAGCCTCTGGAAATCCCAGTGGCCATGTTCACCCAAGACAACATTGTAAAAGGATCTTTTGAATGGAATGTCCTGTTGTGGGAACCGTATGACCATGATTCGGTGAGTGTCACCTACATCGAGCCAAGCACCGGTTACAAAGAGGAACAGATCATCGCTACACTCCCAGGTGGAACTTCCGATTCCCCGGAAGAGATCACGATTCCAGGCATCGGAAACCGCGCCCAGGCGTATCGTGAGGCGATGTATATCGCGGCCGGAAAACAATACCTCCGCGAGAACATCACTTTCGACACTGGCATGGAGGGGCACATTCCCACCTTTGGGGATCTAATCGCCATTGCGCACGACACACCACAATGGGGGCAGGCTGGGCTTATTGTTCATGCTGAGGAAGAGTCGGGGGGTGTGTTTCGATTGTGGCTTAGCGAGCCGGTTGTGTGGAGTGAATCGGAGTCGTCTCAGCACGTAATTATGCTGCGCGGCCGTCCAACTACTCTGATTGGTCCTTTCTCTGTCACCCCAACGTCGGATCCTAAACAAATTTTAATTACGATTGACGCAAGCTCTTCTGGGGCGGTGGACTTCCTGCTTGGGAGAACGACGGAGCCAATGCTCTATCTCTTTGGCATTTCTGGATCCATCACGAAATACGCCAAGGTGGTCAAAGTCGAGCCTCAGTCTGGGGAGGTGGTTCGGATCACGGCGGTCAATGACGAGCCGATCATTCACTCCTTCGATGAGTTGGAAGTCCCGGCCCTGACCACACCAACAGTCACGCTCACTCCCCCAGACCTACCTGAGATTACCTCATTGACGCTGACGCAGTTGGATGTGTCTTTGCACATCATCCAGGCGTCATGGTCCGCTGCTTACGGCGCCCAGTATTACGTCATCCAGACTTCCCAGGACGGAGTAAACTACCAGAGCCGGGGGACGACAACTCGCACCAGTATTCAGTTGCAAGTTTTCCCTGGCGAGTTATGGGTAAAAGTAGCTGCGGTAAATGTGGGGCAAGGACCGTGGATCGAAGAAACGCTTGTTGTTGGACTGATTGCTGGACTGGAAAATTACGTTCCATGGGATGCCCTGGAATGGTCCATTCGCTGGAACATCGCCAACAACGAGACTGGCTATCGGGTGGATGTCTACGACAACAGCTCTAGCTCCCCGGTATTGAAACGAACAACTGCACTGGTCGTTGACACGCGGGAATTCAATTACACCTATGCAATGGCGCTTTCAGATGGGAACGTTGTGCGGGACATGCTGGTCCAAGTCACTCCGCTTTTTGTGGACGATCCTGATACGAGCGAAGCCGCTCCTGCATCCCTGGATCTCTCTAATTCCGTTCCTGTTGCTCCTACGTCTCCTGCCTCCGCATTCGATTCCGCCACTCTGACGGATCGAAACTATGAACTGAGTTGGACGGTCCCGCACGAAGATGATTTGGTGCGGATCAAGGTCTGGTTGTCACCAACAACTGGGTTTGACCCAAATGTTGAAACCCCCGATGTGGATGAAACGATTTCATCCATTGGCTGGGCAGGCATTCCAACCTCCACCATCTTGCCGGTGCCGCTGGACTCCTTTGGTGAGCATCCGGCTTACTACTGGCGCGTGGCGATCTTCGACGTGTGGGGAAATGAGATCACCACCAATATCACAACTGAGCAAGTGATTGCCGCCTATCCCTAGTCCCAAATTCCGTCAGGGTGTTCTTTCTTGAGCGCATCGAGCCTGGAGCGAATGTATTCCGCCACCGGGCTCTTTTCGTTCTTCATTCCGTTCACCCAGAGATAGTGAAGGTAGCTTGCGGGCACGTCTTGCATGAAGATGCCCTTGTGCTTTCCAAATGGCATTAGAGTCAGATCGTCCATATCAGTATTCCCACCATCGCTCTAGTTCTGTCAGGAAGGCGGCACCCGGTGCCGCCTTGAAAGAATAGATTCGTTTGTTTTTTGGATTCCGTAGTAACGGCCTTCCCGTCTTGTGGCACTTCGTCCACTCCAGTCCCTTGTTTTCGATGGATCTAGCAAGTGA
>CAZTYU010000008.1:17154-20895 GCA_964617535.1 uncultured Bdellovibrionales bacterium
AACGCAGCCACGTCCACCATGCCCCCGCCCGCTGACGTGAGGGGGTCAAAGGACCCATTTCCGCGAACAAACCTCAGTTTGGCCTCTGTCTTCCCCCTTTTACGCTCAAACTCGATTTGGAAGCTATATGGGTCGGGAAAAACGGAAGACAGGCAGCTAGTGACTACGGCACTGATCCGCTGATGGACCTGTTGCTGGACTGCCTGGGCCAATTGTTGCAGCACGTCCTGGGCGGATTTGGCGTCTTCCAGCTTCTTAGCTGCCGCCGCTTCCTGTAACTCGATGTCTCCCTGGAGCCGATCCAGGTAGTCCAGGCGCCCTTCAATCTTCGCCACCTCCCTGGACTCCGCTTCCATGGAGTCCAGCATGTCGTTAAGCGTTAGCTCGTCCATTGTTGTTGGTATTTTCGATATTCCCTGGCGAAATCCTCCTCAAGCCCTTCCAGTTCGTCTTGGAGGGCTTGAAGCTTCTTTTCGGCCTGCTGGACGGAAGCACATCCGAACTCCTCCTGGAGTTGTGTTTGCAAGCTGTCGAGCTGTCCCTGACTTCGAGCGGCTTCCGCTTTGGCGGCGTCAACGTCTTGCTTGAGCTTTGTGAATTCCTGTTCGGTTACGTTTGGCATAGATTTATTTGGCGTCCAGTGCTTCCATGACGAGGCGTTTCACGGAGGGGGGTAAGTTTTCAGATGATACGTGCCTCTCCACAGCTTCCCGAAAGTTTAGTCCGTGCTCACCGAGCCCTTCCAATTGCTCGATGAAGGTAGATAGATCGATTTCTTCCTCTTTGTGCTCTTCCTTGATGTCGTGGAATTTGTCGTTCCCGGTGTGAAAAGGAACTCGTTTGATGGACCCGTCTTCAAACAGAACACCGTAGCAAGGGGTGTAGTCAATTTCATCGGTCTTGCGACGAATGAAGCCACCGCAATTGAGCACAGTGCATTTTCCAGCAGATGCGACAAATCCCTTGTGGTTGTCACCAAACACAGCCAAGTCATATTTAGCCAAGTGGTGTTTGAATGCCCCTACTTCGGCGTCCTCCGGGGCGCCTGTGTATTTGTGCCCGCCAACCCAGACGTAGCGATGAATGACGGCCACATTGATCCGATCTTTTCCGGTTGGCGGGGCAATGGGCTCGTTCCACCCGAATCCGTGATAATGACAGTCACCAATCACCACCGAGCCCCCTTCGCTCAAGTCCTCTATCCTGCCAGCTTGAACAAGGACCCCATACCCAGAACGGCGCTTGCCGTCCATGCGGTGGTTGGGAAGGTCGTGCTGTCCCGGGACGGCATAAACAATCCTGGGAAGATGTTTCATTGCAAAATAGATCAGTTCCGGAGGCGGATTCCAACGGTCAAAGATGTCCCCGGCAATGAACACTGGCAGTTCGCCATTGCGGTTGTATTGGGAGGAAACCCCATCGAGCTGTTGCAGGTAGTTTGCCTGTGTTAGCATCCAATCTTTGTCCGCTCGGGCAGACGGCTGTTGAAGAGATAGATGCAGGTCACTGCACAGAATGGCTACAGGGCTTGCTGACATAACGGGCAGATGCTTCCTTTGATGCGCTTGTGGAACTGTTCTTCACGAGCGGCTGCTTTGGCCAGCAACGCCGATGTTGCTAATTTCCGCTCAGAAACCCGATTCACCAAATAGTTCAAATCTGCAACTTGTTTGCGGAGTGCTTGCAAATCCTTCCATGCCTTTTGCAAGTCGTCGATCGGCTGGACCTTGCGAACAGTGATTTCCTTCGCCCGCTGAACGGCCGTTTTCAGATTTGAATAGTCTCTCCTCAGTTGAACGGTTTGGTCATGCAGTCGGACTACGGCGGAGAAGTCTGGGACAGATCGGCATTTGGCGGTGGTGGATTTGATGCGAGAGATCAAGCCACTCAAAGCTAGGTGGTCTTCACGGAATGTCCGCAGTTTATCCACCTTGCCTAACAGGGATGTCCCAGCCTCAACCCGCCTCCTTTGTGACAAAATTGGAATGCTTTGAATGGATTGAATTAGCTTTCGGAGCCGCTCCCATTTGGACTGCTTTGTGTCAATCACGTCCTTCGCTCCCTGCAAAACGCGAAACCGCTTTGCCCGGCCTCTCTGAGGCTCCAGGTTTGTCAACTCCTCCGCATTGGCCAGGCGCTGTTCTCCAAGCACACGGACCGACTCTTGTGCTTTCCTGACAACATCCCCAATCTGGGACAGCGTGGTGTCGATGACAGTCAGATCGATGACCGTGTTGAGCCTGCGGCTTACTTCGGCCGAAGACTCTGCAAACCAGAAAGGACTGTCGTGCTGGTTTTGAAAATTGATTTCGTTAAGCCCAAGCACTGCGCTGATCTCGTCCGGAACACCAAGCCCAAAAGCACGGTATTCCTTTTCATCCATGGTGTAGGTGTTGATAGACCCACCTACGTTGCGCTTGCGCACGATGACATGGGTCTTGTCCCCTCTACGGACCGTCAACGTGACTTCAGAGAACTTCGATCCATGCCTGACAAACTCGTCCCCGACAATGTTATTCAAGCACACCCAATTGAGGGCGCGGATGACGGCCGACTTTCCGCAGTCGGTGGCGCCGCGAATGGTGGTAATCCCATTGGGAGAAAAAGAAACTTCCAGATCCTCATGAGCCTGGAAGTTTTTGAGATGGATTGAAATTAACTGCATGACGATAACTTTATTATGTCAGCCGGTCGATAAGTTTTCAAAAAAGAATCCAGCGGAAATGCAACAATGGTGAGGATCCGGTCTAGTCCGTTCACCTTCCATTTTCCAAATAGATAGGGCTGAGGTCGTTGAAGAAACTCTGTTCGCATGAAAACTCCGTCAGCGTAAACGATGGGGATGCGGCAATCCCGGCGCCCGATCAGCAGCCAGCTTAGGCTGCCCGCCTCTCGATGGCTTCGGATGGCCTGCACAAGCGCGGCCTCAAATGGGCGGATTGCTTTCGTGGGGGACGTGTCAAAGAGATCCCAAGGTGTTCCGATGGTGGACCCCCGCTTTAGCTCGATCGTCCACACCTTCATGAGGGGCTGCCCGATCGGGTTGATTGCGGCAATGTCGCCGTAGCTTCCAAAGGTGCTCAGTCCTTTTTTGGATCGCTGCGTGGCGCGGCCTCCTGACTGCGATGATCTCCAAAAAATGTCGGACGCTTCCTTTCCACAGACTCCCATACTCCACCATTCTGATAGAATAGTGCAAATATTTCGTTCAAAGGCAGCCCCCTTGCTTGCTTTGTTACCCATTTAGTTTACGTGCCTCCACGCTGTTCGTTGGATCACCCTACTCACTAAAGCAGGATCTACCCCAAACCTATTAGCTAGAAACGCCTTCGTGACGTGTCTGTATTTTAGATGCTTTTCGTAAAGTTCACGAATTTCTTTTACCTTGCTGTCTGTAAGTTTGCTGGAAGGGTATTCTTCACCACGTCGATGCCGTCTTCGTCCTTTTGAAAGCATGTCGCGCATGTTCTCAGTGTGTGAACCGCCTTTTAGGTGGTGTGGGTTGCAGCAAATGGGATTGTCGCAGAGGTGCATTATTTCTGGCTCAGTCACCTCTTCCCCAAGATAAAAAGATAAAGCTAGTCTTGGACAAAGCCTAGACTTCCCAAACAACCAAAACACCCCATATGTAAATCCAGGGCGATTACTGTTCTTCCCAGCCTGCCATGGCCAACAGTCTTTAGTAGAACCAATCAATACCCTGTTCCAAAATCTAGCAATTGTGTCCGCACTAACCTTACG
>CAZTYU010000008.1:20995-23520 GCA_964617535.1 uncultured Bdellovibrionales bacterium
ATCTATTTCATTTTGCGTTGTGCCCGAATCGCAATTGGAGGGTGCCCGGCAATCGAGCGCATGCCAAGCTCTTCACACACACGACGCCATGCCTTTGCGCAAACACAGTCTTCTTGGATCCTTGGGGTTGGGCACCCATCAAAAGGAAGTTCAACCAGTTTCCGGTTGCGCCTGACAATGGCTTTCCCTTCTGGTGACAGGATGCTGGCATGCGCCTTTGACTCCGGGTCCAGCTCCCCGCGAAGGAACTTCAAAGCGGTGATTTCACCTACCCCAGGGACGCCTTTGACTTCATCGGAATGGCACCCGGCAATGGCCTTGCTCATGGCCCAGAGGTGCGGCCGGATCCCGTAGCGGCCGACAAACGCAGACACATCCACTCTGTCAGCTTGTTGCGGGTTGAACACGATCACATTGCTGCGAATGCACTGATAGAGGTCGTGGTCTGCTGTAACGATGATCGCACTGTCGTCGCTGCCCAGGTTGCTGGCGATCGCCGCCATGATGTCGTCCGACTCATACCCAGGATAGCAGAAGCAATTATTAAATCCAATTTGTGGCAGATAGCGAGTTTTCAGATCCACAATCTGCTCAACAAACTCCTCGTAGGACTTCTGTTCCTCCGGAGTGCGTTCCCGGGTGGTCCGCTTCTTCTTGTAATCTGGATAGATCTTTTTTCGATGCGACTCCCGACTTTCAAAACAGAAAGCCACGCGGTCCGTAAGAAATTGATCCTTGAGTGGCCCAATGGATTTGAGAAATCCGAAGATGACGCCCGTTGCCCGGCCCTTCCAGGACATGCCTTTCTGGGTGTGAAAAGCCCGATGGCAAAGGTAACTGACATCGAGAATGAGAAGCGGCTGGTTCATTTCCTGGGGCCTTTCAGGTGGCTGACGAGCTTCGTCCCGGTCACATACTCATGCCGTTCCGTCAGGTATAGCGAAAGCGTCTTGATGTGGTGCGGCACATTGCGCGGATCAGCGTCCAGTTTTCGACTTGGTCCAAATTCCAATTCCTCTGCCTTGAGGCTGTCATAGACCTTGTCAGAAATGATCCGAAACCCGTAGATGTGAAAGGCGTAGCGATACGCCAGAACCATGTCCCAGGTGTGTGTCTGTTCGGGTGTTTGCTTCGCCGTCTGCTTGGCGGTTTGATGATCCGGAAGCTCCTCTTCTTTGCGAGCAAGCAGCGCAGCAATCACGTTTAGCGGGACCTTTGCTTTTACAAGATCCGAGTAGAAGAGCGTTTCGGACGTGGCCCACGGCTTGCCTATTCGACTGGCACGCCCGCCGACACTCGCCACATATTTCGACGCCGCACCTTTCACGTCTCTACGAAGAAGCAATATGGTGTTCTTGACGGCCTCTACCGTGGACCCCATGCGCATGGCTACCGTCGATGGCGACTTGCCCTCCAGGAACATGTCCAGGGTGAGATCCAGGTCCCGGTTTTTGTAGGAGTAGTCATTCATAGCGGCGTTTCCTCACTGGCTGCGAACGTTCCTCTACGTCTCTCCAAACTTCTGTGACGATTGCACGGAGCTGTTGCTCCAGTCCCCTTTCCTCGATGTGTTGGATGATCTTTTCCCGGGAACCTTGCAGAAGGAACTCTTCCGCATCGTATGCCTTTTGATTAGATCCATCTTTGGAGATCTTCTCCCAGTGCTTTTCCTCAATCAGGTAGTCCACGCAGGACCCCACATCGTCGATGCCGATGCCGTAGAGAATGGGGATAATCGCCGACCGGTTCTTGCCATCCACTCGATTCTTTTTGATCTCCGCCAGCGTGGTGGATCCGATAGTCCGCTCCTTGCCATTGACGGTCTTAGTGATCTTTCCAACGACACTCGTCCAAATCTCCAATGTTGCATAGAAGCGCAGGGATCTTCCGCCGCTGCGGGTCTTTGTCTCAAATCCAAACCCAAGATTGTCGCGGGTCTGTCCGATGATGATCAAAATAGATCCAGTTTTTCGCAGCTCGGAGATGACAAGACGGATGTGTTCGGAATGGTATTTGGCTTTTCCATCGCCATAGGATCCGGTCGTTTCTTTTCCCTTTTCTATCGCCTTCTTGTTGTCCAGGAACTTGTCCCGGCTGGCGCTGCTGGTGAGCGAGTCTTGCGAATCCAGCACATAGATGAACGGTCTGCCACGATCGAGGCGGTCCCAAATGTGATGGTAGAATGATTCAACGGTTGTTGAAAAGATCGGCGCTCCGTCTCGTGTATAAGCCGGGGCCTTCATGCGGGAGGCCACAGCCTTCCCAAAATAGTGTTCAATGTCCATCAAGGCACCTCCCTCAACGTCATCGAAAACTAAATCATAATCCTTGAATCCCTTGCTGCGCATTGCTTCGGCAAAACAGGTCATGGACAGCCATGTCTTGCCCGATGCGGAGTCCCCAACAAGGTAGTAGTATTTGCCAGCGATAAACCCGAAATCCGGGTTATCCGAGCATGCCAGATTAAGAAGGGTGCTGCCTGTTGAGACAGCACCCTTGTCGTTAAGCTGGACACGCTCGCGCTT
>CAZTYU010000008.1:23620-29960 GCA_964617535.1 uncultured Bdellovibrionales bacterium
GGCGGCGGATCATCCTGGGTAGCATCCTGACGGCGCCCGCGACGGTCTTCCGGAGGACTTCCCGCTTTGTCATCCGAACGGTCCGAGCGGATCTCCAGGAATGTCGTCTTGAGTTCATCGTATCCTGGCAAAATGAGGAGATCATCCAAACAGTAAGTTTCGTCCAGAATACTTTCCGGGTAATCCTTGCGCGGCTTGAAGTCGATGCTTTCCACATCGAGGAAGCTGAACCCGCCCATGGACTTCTCAGCAAGACCGACGCGAAGAGACAGCCCACCTTCAAGGAAGAAGAACTGTTCCCATCCATCCTGGTCGTCACTGTTCCGGAGACGGGCGTCGAGCGCACGCCCGAAACAATGATAGGACATGTCCCAGAGCTGGATCCCTTTGTCCGGGTTTTTCAGGTCGATGACGTTGAAGAGCTGCCGTTGCTTGTCAGCCAAATCCTTGATGGCCTGTTCGTCTTGTTCGTCTCCACGTTCACGAAGCCTCTGGCGGTGTTCGCACACCGGACAGGGCTTCTTTGCATTGGCACGCGGGCACAAAAAGGATTCAGAATTTGCACCCAAGCCGCGATGGGCGAAGTAGGTCCGTTCCCAATGGATTGCCCCTTCCTGTGCCCATGGGTTGCCTTTGCCAGCCACGAACGGAAGGATGTCGATTAGGATTTGGCCGACCTTCGGCTTGAAGAGTTGGACACCGTCCGGAAGCTTCAAATAGCTTCCGGTGAAACCGAGCGACTGCTTCTCAGCTCGCTGGCGTGCCGATGTGTAGTTGAGCGATCGGCGCTCGCGTTGGTCACGTCCCATAGTTTGTTTTCTTTTGTTGTTGGTTGTTGGTTGATCAGTCTGCGCGAGGACCCGGGCGTCGAACACGGTCCTGGGTCATGCGCTGGACTACTTTCGTCCCCTCTGGGGACAATTTGGGGTTGGCAAAGTAGCTCGTCCCGTGGAGTTCGACAAGAAGAGTAAGCGCCCGCTTCTTGTGCTCCAGAGCCCAGACTAGCGCCTGGGAAAGTTCAGCATCCCGCTTGGCGTCGTTGAGCTTGGTGAGAGCACTGCGATACTCCTTGAGCCCAATGACAACAGACTCCACCCCACCCTCCGTTACCTTTTGCAGCCCATATTTGTCCGGACGTTCCCGGATGTCCCGTTGCAGGTCGGATTTGACAACGTCCAAAGCATTCTTGGACTCGTCCACATCCATCCGGGCTTCGGCCGCGTGAAACGCCGCATTGAGGTAGTCAGAGGCAAGAGAGATGCACTCCTTGTCAAGGTTGTCGGGGTCGATCTGGACGATCGATTTCGCGTGTTCTTTGTAGTCGCTCATGTTCTTATTATGTCGTGCAGTTTGTAGTTTTGTTTTATTTATTTGGCTTTCGGATGTAAGGGGGATACTTGCTGAGATCGAGCCCCAGCTTGCGGGCATAGTAACGTTCGTTGGCCATCCGCTTCCATTCCCGCACCTGTTCCAGAGTGCGGTGCCTCTTTGGTGGCAGCCCCATTTGGGCCGCTTGGTTGTCCTTGGTTCGTTGCAGCATGGCCCGTTGTTGCTCCCTTGTCATTGGGGAGATCAGCCCCATTTTGATAAGCTTCCTTCGGTAGCTTTTCTTGCAAAGAACCGAAACGGATTCATTTTGCATACACCACCTCCCAGCATGCGGCGGCAAGGCCAGCTTGCTTGCTGTCGTAAAAGTTGCGAGAGAAGCAATCAATAATCAGGTAAGCACGGGGCGCGAGTTTCCCGCCGCTGAGAAGGACGGACCGGGCATATCCCAGGATCATGTAACGGATGCTCTCGGGCTCGTCTTGCAGATCCTTCAAAATGCTGGCGACTTCCTGCCACTGACAAGAGGGGTTGATTAATGCCCGGGCAAGTAAGATGGCCTGATCCTTCACCTGGGCGGCTTTTTCCAATCCCTCAAGCATGCTATCCTCGTCTTGTAGGTGCCCCACCTGTTCCAAAAGAACGAGAGCTTTGCGGGGACTTCCCTCGGCACAGTCAATGATTGTATCAACTACCTTCTCCGTCAGATCCATCTTTTCTTTTTGCGCCACCGTGAGAAGCAAGCTCTCCATTGGACCAGCAGGCACACCATCGAGCTTGACCGCTGTGCAACGGGTATGGATTGGTTTGGAGATCTTTTGGGGATCAGTTGTGCAAAGGACAAAGTAGACGTGCGGCGGCGTGTCCTCCAGGATCTTTAGGATGGCGCTTTGTGCGTCTCCGGTGAGTTTCTGGGCTTCGTCAATCACCCACATCTTCACCTTGCCGAAGAACGGAGCAGAACGCATGCGAGCACGAATCTCGCGAATGGTGTCGATGCCTTTGAAGTCAGCACAGTTTACTTCAAAATAGTCTTCGGTAGAGCAGGCAAGTTGCCTGCGGATGATTCTTGCGAGGGTCGTCTTCCCACACCCGGACGGCCCATGTAGAAGAATGGCGTGGGGGACATTGCCGCGCTTGAAGAATGCTTCAAACTGTGACACTGCTTTATCCTGCCCAACTACGCCAGCAAGGGAAGGGGGTCTGTGCTTGTTGTAAAGATTCATTTTGTTTGTGTGGTCAGCGTTTCCAAAAACAATCTAAAGTTTGTTGTGCTTTTCTGGTTGTCGGTGGGGTGCAAAAAGCGCCCGTCCTTGAACTTCATTTCGCGCTTCTCAAACCAGTTGTTGGGGGCGATCTCGTATTCAATCTCTGGTGACACGACTAGCCAGGGATACTTGAGCGGCAAGCCCTTCGTGGTCACACGCTCAACCAGTGTCAGATATTCGCAAACCTCGCCATACGGCACGTCTGCGATCAGAGAATCATGGATCTGCCCAACAATCTTCGTCGCCATCCCTCTTTGCTTAATGGTGCGCTGGATCTCCGTGAGCGACCAGAGCAAGCAGTGAAAGGCAGACCCTTGAATTGGGTAGTTGGTGCAGGCGTTTCGCCCGAAGATGCCGTGGACGCGGAAGCCGGTGAGGATGTCAAAATATCCGTTATCGAGGTAAGCCTGATACCACTCCCGGCGCCATTTGCCGTAAACCTGAAATCGATTGTTCCAGAAATCATCTTCGATTGCTTGAAGATGCTCGATGAAGGTTCCCGGCTCCGGGTCATTCTCTTTGTCATTCGGATCCCAATTCCCAAGCTCATGAATGCCCTGGGACTTGAGATATTCAAGCATCGGGACTTCGCCGACTTTCAACTTCCCTTTGATCGCCCAGTCCCAAAGGCTCTTGGCGCATGTGTAAAACCAATCGCCGTAGAACTGGGGAAAAACGAATTTGTTTTTTGCACCGTAACGAGCGTCCTTGCTCACATCCTTCGGATCCACGCAAAAGATTTGCGCCGCCATGTCCCGGTGCATGTCCTTGCCCGGGGTGGTGATGTAAGAGATGAAATTAGGGTCCCGGTGGTAGGATGCTGACAGCGCCACCTCAATTCCCTTGAAATCATTTTCGCAAAGAACACATCCAGGGCTTGGAGTGAAGTTTGTGCGAATGATTTTGCTGATCTCCTTGTCGCGGACGGGCTGGTTTTGGAAATTAGGAGCTGAGGAGCTGGACCGGTAGGTGCGGGCGGAGTCCAGGTGGAAGAAAGGATGCAGTCGGCCGTCGCATCCGATTTCTGTTTGAATCCCTTTGAGGAATGTCCCACGAGCTTTCTCGTATTTCAGAAAGCGGACAAGCTTGGGAAGAGTTGGGTGTGAGATCGTGCTAAGTGCCTCTTCGTCTACGGAAGGCTGCCCCTTGTCCGTGTAGGACGGGATGGGAAGCCCCAGGTCGGTATAAAGGACGGAAGCAAGCTGGGGACCGGATGTGATATTGGCGGAGACTCCATAACGACGCACCCAGCGTTTCCACAGGTCCGAGTCCATGACCTCTTTACGCAGGCCAGCGGACAAGCTTTCGAGGTTGGTCTGTGTCTTCTCCAGGCACTCCTCATTGATCTTGAGTCCGTTAGACTCCACTTGGGCGAGTGCGATGGACCCCTCATGAAGAAGACGGTATCCTTCCTGTCGCAGTGCAGTGAGTGAGGAGATGGCCATAGGCTATGTTTAGACGATGAAAGTGCCTCAGACAGTGTCTTTGTAGCCCATGCGCTCCCGCTGCATCTTAGCGAGCCTCTCCTCTAGGAAGGAATCAATCCCGTTGTAAATAAGCAGCGTCTTGGTGTCGATCTCCGCAATCCGGTTGTAGCGCCCTTCCTTCGAGTCAAGGTAGGGCTCAACGGCGGCATTGTAGACCGGGACCCCAAGCTGGACAAACGCCTGGAACTTGAGCGAGCAGATGCCGGGGCGGTTGTCCAAGCAATGCGTAGCCAGCATGGTATCCCAGTGCCAGTTATTCATGCCATGTCCGAATGTCCTCAAAGTCCACCGTTCTTCAAATTTGAGGTTGCTGGCAATCTTAGGAACATCTGACAAAATAAATTGTTTTATCGCCAGCCAGAGTTTCGAGGACTTGGAAGGCCACGGGAAGGCAAAGGTGTCTTCGCCGTTCCCAATGGCGCATGAGAAGATGCGCGACTTGGAGAATTCCGGTTTCAGGCAGTTCGTTTCATAGTCGATGGCGGTCGGAAGCCCACGGTCGATCACGTCCAGGATCGCGGCTTCCGCCAAATCTTCGTTGAAAATCAGGCGAACGTGGCGATTGAGATCAGTAAGGGGCTGCGGATCTTTGCGGATCTGAATGGCTGCCTCGATGTCGTTGGAGAAATTGCGCTCCAGCAGTGGAGTGCGGGCCCGCAAAACATCCTCTGGGGAGAACGTCGGGCAGACCCAGTAGTCTTTGAATGGGATCTGGCAGCCGGTCCAGCGATCGATCATCCCAACGTCGGCCCATTGGTGGGCAATGACAGACGCCAGTGCATGGCGCCCCATGGGAATGACTACCCTTGGGGCCATTTTCTTAATCGTGTCGTTCAGATTTGGGCGGCAGAAGTCAACGATCTCCCGGCTCATGTCGGACGTGTGGCAAATGGCGGCGGACGTAAATACGGCGTCCTTCTCTGGGTCCACCCCTACGCTGCGAAGTGTCTCCTTGACGAGCTTGCCTGAGTCCCCAGAGAGCAGCCTACCCGCTTCATCATCGTTTTTAGTGGGCGCATCTAAAACGATTAAAATAGATTTCCAGCCTTCCCCGATAGGTTGAAGCTTGGGCCACTTGCATTTGGTATGCAGTTTGCAGGCCCCGCATGCTGGGATCAGCCTGCCCGGCTTGCGTAGCAGATCAGATTGAGCGAAAAACCCCATGCTACTTGATGGGCTGACGAGGCTCCCATGCTTGGCAGTCTTTGGTCTGTCCGGCGATCATGCGAAATCGTTCTGGAAGTTTCTTCGTCCAAACGGGGGCGCTTTCAGGAAATGGTTTCGTGCAAAATCCATTTTGACACACGGTGCGTTGCCAATGGATGCAGTTAGAACAGCGGGGGGTGTTATCTGTTTTCGGCATGCAGGAGCTTGAAAAGGGTGAAGATTGGAGCAAGAAAGGCAGCGAACCCCCAAAACCACATCACGCAGCTACCGAAGATTTCTCCGGGGGTGCGCTTGTGCCTGAAAAGTAGGTGGTCCCGCATCTCCGTTGGAAACCACATCGTCCAATTGATCCAGAAGCAAAGCAGCAACGCTTCGGACACGAGTGCGGAAATGTCCGCGATGTTGATCGTCACCATAACAGCACCTCTTTTCCGTTTTTGGTCAGGTAGGCAAAGCAAATCTGGGTCCACTGCACATCCGGATTAAGATTCTTTGAGACGAGGATCCTTGCATCATCGGGGGCGTTCACAAGAAACTGTTTGAGTTGCCCAGCCGTTTTTGGAAGGACCCCGAGCTGGGTTGGACTAATTGGTCGGTCGGGGCGCCGGGAGGCTTGCAGCTCACGAGCCAGCTCGAAGTTTCTTAACTTCTCCTTCTCTAGTTCTTCTCGTAGATGTGCAACCTCTACCCATTGCCTTTCTTTTTCTGCCGTCAGTTGTCTGGTTAGCTTGAGAAGGGTTTTGTTGTCTTCTTGCGCTTTCCGCAGATCATTTTGAAGGGTCTGTGTTCTTTGATCCTGCCCAAGTGTCACGTCATCCCCCTGCCTTGGCATTGCTGCCAAAAACTTCTCCATATCCATCCCCAGGCACTCCAATGCCGCTTTGCTATCTTGGATGTAAGTGCCGATAGCGTCAGCAAGGGGCTTGATCTTCTCGTGGCCCGTGACTGCTTCATTCATGGCTGTGCTTGTGGTTGGTGGACGCCATTTGCTTCCGCTTTTGCGACTGCTGCTAGGAGTTCATCCCGCTGTTTCAACAGGCATTGCAGACAAATGCCCTTTTTATCGGTGTCCGACTTGTCCACCAACTCACA
>CAZTYU010000008.1:30060-39585 GCA_964617535.1 uncultured Bdellovibrionales bacterium
GTGCCTTTGAACGCTAGGACCGGCTCCAGGTCCGGAAACTCCTCTTCATAACGACGGCAGGAGATCGTCACACCTTGTGAAGACTTGAAGTGAATCCAGGAGTCCGCCAAAGACACTTGCTCGATCGCCATATTGCAGATGTTGGCGATTGAGGTTCCACGCACGATGATCGATGACTCAAAGCCGGTCTTGATTCGGCATCGAATCATCTGCCGGTTGTCACAAGCCTCGATGCCGTCAGCGAAAAGATGGACGCAGGTTGTTACAAATTTAGATTCATCTTTTCCCACGCAGTGTTGGACCATGCCAACGGCCTCGATGATTTCCTTTGGAAGTTTGCGCCAGTCGTTGGGAGGCTCCACCCGGTCCACCGGCAATGTGATGTTCGGGTCAAGAGCGATGGAGAACTTCTTGCCGTGCCCGCCAAAGCATAATTCATTTTGAATCTGTTCAACGTCCAGGTGGGTGTCCTGGGTCTTGTGCAGAACGTCCGTAAGAGCCTTGGCTGCCACCGCCCCTTCCACACCTTTAAGCATGGAGGTGCGTCGGCAAGATACCTCGTCATTGAACGTGATGACCTTCCCATTTCGGAAGATGAAGCACGCCGACTGCTCTATGTTCTCCCGTGGCGCCAATCCGGCCCGGACGGACTCCAATTCAACTAGCAATGCCTCCCGCTCGATTTTCATTTTTTGAATTTATTTTTGAAGAACCCAAGAAGAACGAGAATGTTGAGAGCAATCCAGTAGAGCAACGCTCTCGTTCTGCTTGTTGTCCATGGGCCGTTAAACTTCCTCCCGCCAATGCGCCAGTAGCGGCGGAGCATGTTTTCTGAATCGTAGAATTCAAGTCTCATAAAGAAGAAGGCCGCTTGGCGAGTCAGTAAGTGAACGGAGGTGGGGAGGCGGGACCGTTCACCACGCAACGCCAAGCGGCCAAATGATCAGTTCTTGGCGTCGGCCGGTTTCAGGCGATACTCAATAGTGCGCCGGGCCTCGAACAGTCCTTGCACGGTGGCGAGATAAAGACGGCCGCGAGCATTCCGAAGATCAATACCGGCCTCTTCCGCGATCTGCTTGTCCGTCTTCCAGGACTTGGAAACAACCTCGTTGACCTTGGCGGAAATAGTGCCTTCGCGGCATCCGAACTTGTCAACCGGCTGTGCAACGCGGGAACGGGGCTTCTTCTCAGGAGCGGATCCTTTTCCGGGCGGCTTCGCAGGGGCCTTCCCCTGTCCCTTTGCCTGGGGTTTCACGGGCGGCTTTGCAGGAGCCTTTTCGGGCTTCGCTGCCTTCTCCGGTTTGGCTGCCTTTTCGGGCTTCGCTGCCTTCTCCTCCTTGTCGTCGATGACTTCAATCGTGTCGTCGGCCCCCAACTCCGCCAGCTCGCCGTAGAGCTTGGCATGTTCGGAGGGGACATCGTCCGCCGCAAATCGTTCCGGGACCTGACGGAGCCGGTCCGCCATGACATCCTTGTCCCAGTTGGGGGCGTTCTTGACCCCGAGGGCTGCCATGAGTGCGAGAGCTGCGCTGAGTTTAATCTTCATGCTAGATGGTGCTGAGTTGATTGTTCACTTTCCCCTATTATGTCAGGCTCGTTCGGTTTTTTACAAAATCGTGCAAATTCACCAACACGATACAAGACAGGGGTTTGCAATCTCCAAACAGCCAGCCACCGTGACACACTTGCTTTCAAAGTAAGTGCCCTCCCGAAGAAGAATCCAGTTAAGGCGGAAAATGCCTTTCTCCTTTTCAGCTTCGGTTTGGTTGATCCCGGCCATGCCGGTCACATGGGCCAGCTTGCGCTTGTCCTCCGAAAAGTTCTCACGACGGAGCAGGCCCTTTCCGTAGGAGGCTGCATCGGCCTGAGTGGCAGTGACAACGAGGACGTGATACTTCTGGGACATCCTGCGAAGCGCCTTCCAGGTTTCATTGATCTGGTGCCGGTAATCTTCGGGGGCACCCCTCTCCGGGGCCAGAATATCAGCGTAATCAATTACCAATGTGTCAGGCACCCAGTCATTGCGAATCATTTCATCCAGGTCATCGCAAATGTCCTGAACGGTGGTGGATCCAGCGGGAGTGCATCGCAACTTGAGCATGCTACGTTTTGATGCTGTCGTGAACTGAATCTTTTTAATCACATCCGCAATGTCCGCCTTGGTCAGATCGTCTTTGAAAACGACCTCCTCTGTCGATGCAGCGGCTTCACCCAGGGCATTGCGTTTGAGTGTCCTGGGGATCTGGACCGTGCCATGACGGATAGGCCGCTTGGTGGCACGGCTTGCTATGCGCCGCATCATCTGTCGCTGAGTCATATCCCCAACGGAGTAAAGCACGGTCCGGCGTTTTCCAATGGCGGATCTCCAAGCCATGTCGATCAGGAAAAACGAGTTGTGAACAACCACGTCACCGGCAACAAAATTGTGCGTGACGGAAACCCCTAAATCGTAGGTATGTCGTTTTCCTACCGGCACAATTTCCACTATTTCGTCCCAAAGAACTGGAGTGTCAATCATCTGCAACACCGCAGGATCCGTCACGTTTCTGAACGTGGCTCGCATCATGGGCTGGCGCAACCTAAGTTGCTCTCGAATCATTCCAGACGTTTTGCGGCTAAACACCCGTAAGACACTTCCCCTCCCTCGCAACTTCACCATTTCCCAAACGGAACGCACTACTTCGTATGGAATCCTATCCAGGAAGGATCTCCCCATTGAAACGATCGCTTCCGGTTTGGTGTGTTTGTAGGAGTTAAAATTGATTCGATTAAGAAACAGTTGCACATATTCACCAGACCGTATCTCTATCTTCCACGCATCAAACTCTTTCCCACCACATTTCTTGGGGGCGTATTGGAACTTGTGGACGATCCCAAAACGCATAAGCAAGTGGGATATTTGTCGAAGCATTTTCTCGCTGGCCAATGTAAGGCTGATTTCAAGGCTTCCATTGATTTTGTAAATGGACCCATCACAAGTGAAAAACACACGCAGGAATAAAGCCAGTTGTTCCTTGGGAAGCCGCATGATGGATTGCGGAATTTGCTTGGTCTTGGAATAGCAACCGGCCAATCCGTGTTTGCGAATCAGTGTCCGTCCATTGCCACTCAAACCAAAACTAATCCCACGTCGCAGCACGTTCACGCCAAGAACGCCACAGCATTTGACAAAATCCTCCACAGTTTTTGGGTCCTTTTTTGTGAAGCTGCACGCATGTCCCGCGAATTCCCCTTTGTCATAAACGGATACGGTGCAACCATCCGCCAGCATGTAGGCGATGAACCGAATTTCTTCCTCGTTCATTCGTTCCGTTCCGAAAAATGGGGATTCCTTTGGAGTGGCGATGAAGTCACCGGCACGAAAAGAGTTGGCGAGTTTCCAACCGCTAACGGATAGCAGGGGATGATTCAGGGTACACACCAACTCCTTTCCGGTTTTAGTTGTGATCTTAACACACTCCTTTTCACCATTGTCCCAATGTTGTGCAATTGGAGCGGTGACGAAGTTACCAAATCCATCCAACGTCACAATGCGCGTTTTGGCTTTCTTCTGAACTAACTCCGCGATTGTCCGAAGTTCCCCATTGGCCAGTTGAACTTGTGTAGATCCATCCAGACACTTGCCCCTCTTTTCGGGTGCAAGGAACGAAATAAATCCATCTCGTGACAGATGCTCACCGAAGAACTCACCCAATGCGTTCGGATAGTGAATGAGCACGTCGGATTCTTGATGCTCGATGGCGTCAGCCCAAGCATCCGCATCGGTGAACACGTCAACAATGTCGGTTGTGGCAAACTTGGTGGGGGTGTATTCGGCAATAAGTTGCCTGCAACTTTCTAAATCTTTTTTGATCAGCTCCGATTCCAGGCTTTCGTTCAGCTTCTCCAATCGAACGGTATCGAAGTGCCGGGCTGCCACATCCAGCAAGTGATCCTCATTGATCGTGGTGGTGTCGCTTTGTTCACTTAATTCAACTAGAAACTTCTCAACGAGTGGGGCGGCGTCGTCATCTTCGTTGGTTTCGGCCCAAGCTCGGAACAGCGCGACAATGTCTTTGTTCGGAGCCTTGTCATATTTCTTGTAGTAGGAGAGGCACCATCCAGAAACAAGGTTGGCCCAGCGGGAACGAAATGGCTTGTGCTTGCTGGCGGACAGGTATGCTGTGAGTTTTGAAAGAATCCTATCATTTACAATCATCCCTATGAGGACGGACTTTTCATCACTGGCTTGATACTTGTGGATTTTCATGAGATTTCGGACCTGTCGTAGGGAGCACCCTTCCACTCCTCCGTGTGGATGACCTCCCTTGGCTCTTGGGATGACTCGCCGCCCTCCGATCGCTGCATGGCCTTGAAGACGCTCATGTAGCGATCGGCAAAGGTAGTGGCGGAAATGCAGTTGGGAACGTAACGATTGCGGAAATTGGCGAAATACCAAAGCAGGGTGGTGTGGACTTCTTCGTAGGCTCTGGCGGAGGACTTGCCTGTGCTGGACTGGACCATATCCAACAGGTCCTTAAATGCTTGAACCCATTTGTGCATCACAGGCTTGGTGCGTCCAACGAGAAGCCTGTTTTTGGAGCACCATGTATAAAATAATTTAGCTAGTGTTTGTGCATCACTGGGAGGAGTGGCACTCTCCATTTTCGGAAAACACGCCGCGCCGCCCTGCGGCGCATGGTTATTACTATTCTTCTCCTTATTACTATAGGGCGGGTTATCCGAGGCTTCGGTTTTCCGTGTGTCGGACTGGGCCGTTGTCGGTGAAGGTTTTACGCTGACGGTTTCGCTAGTTTTGGTTTGAGGGACCTCATGAATGACCCAGGTTCGCCCTGTCATGAGTCCTGTTTCAGGGTCCTTCTGATACTCCATGACGGCGTGCCCGGCCTCCTTCAACTCATTCAAAGCGGACCAGACGGCAGTCTTGCCATCCGTGGAGCGATTGACGAGGTCCTCCGTCCTGACTTTCCAGTTGTCCGGCTTGCTGAGGAGGTAGCAGAGAAGTCCCTTGGCTTTCCAAGACAGGTTGGGATTGTCGAGGATCGATCGATCAATCTGGGCGAAAGGGTTTTCTCGCCTCTGAATTCGGCAAACGGACATAGCTTTGAAAAGAAAGACCGTTGCCTAGGTGGTTTGGAAAGCGAGACCAGAGGAGCGCTCCACCTAGGCAACGGTTAAATTGTCAAAACTACATGGCATGCTCTGGTCTACTATCGGGCTTTCCAAGACCCGGTTCCTTGCGGAACGACGCTTCTCTATTCCAACCACCGGTCCTTTGCAAGAGCCATTTGACAAAAACTGCTTTCGTGCTACGCTGGCACCTGGATTAGGTTTCGTGTGGTTCTTGTGGTTCACCCCTCCGGATGGCTCCCGGAGGGGTTTCTGCTTAAATAGCCACTTGAGCGTTTAATCCCACCCATCCGCCCCTTTCAGTGTCTTCACCTTCTTCGGGGGCGTTTGCTGCGTTACGTGTGGACTAGGACCATCTCCCGGAGCAGGGCGGGGCTTTTTGCGGCGCATTTGGAGTGCCTTGTTTTCACCGAAGCGGGGGCGGTAAGCCCAGAGGGGGCACATCTCAGACAGGCAATCATCCACCATTTTTCTGTCAAAGTTGCAGCATTCGAGGCACTTAGCCCGAATTGCTGCCCGTGCGGATGCCTTGCCAGTGTAGGCTTTTTCGAGGATCCCGGCGCTTTTGGCGTAGTGCTGGCGGCAAATCTCCAGCCGGGCGTGTTGTTTGGGGGTCATTTTTTGCGAATCCAGGAAACGATCGGGCCGATGAAACCGAGCCCGTAAACGAATCCGTAGAAGAAGGCGATGATGGGGTTGTCTGTCAGTTTACGCGGAGGCACAGCAGAGGTGACAGGTTGCCTCTGCTGTGCGGTTAAGACGGGGGGCGTGCCGAAGATCTCAGGATTGAGCCTCCTGACGGCTGGACTCACCTTCCCCGCCAAGTCGGATAATTTGATTTTGCTTTTCACGGGCTTTTTTCGCCTCTTGCGCCGCGATGCGTGCGGCATAGATGCGAGCTTTGCGTGCTTGGTTGCGGCGCCGTTGTGCTGCTTTGTGTGCTTGGTTCATAGTGATTAGAGGGTCCCTCCCCTGCTCTCCTGCCACACGGCAGGCTGGCGGCACCTACCCTGTTGTGCATTCACCCATACACTCCGCAAGGCACCAAATCCGTGAGCAGGGGAGGGAAATCATACAACCCTATTATGTCACAGGGTTTCAAGTTTCGCCAACTTTCTTAATAGATTTAGCTCGTGTTCGCTGGCTTCACCCGGATCCTTGGCGTCTAGTTCAATGCGCTCGGTCACTCCTGGGAAGCAAGCCAGTTCATTGGCTAGGTGCTCTGCCTTGCGCTGGGCGGTCGAGCCCGAATCAAACACGATGTAGCGGTAAGGGATTCGTGAGAGTTTTTCAATTTGGGCCGTGGAAAAAGCGGTCCCAAATAGCGCCCCGGCTCCTGGGCCTATTCGCCACGCATCCACCGGACCTTCCACGATGATGATTGAGTTCCGGCAGTAGTCCATTCCGTAGACTAGGGACTTGTGATTGATCGCCTCCTGTGCGGCTGATGCGGACAGGTATCGCTGCGTCACGCGATCGCCGATTGCTCGCGTTGTCCAGGACACAAGCACATCCTCCCAATAAATCGGAATAAACACGCGCCAGGAGTAGCGCCCGGCCAGCCCAAGCCCTTGGACTTTCCAAATGCGTTGAACTCTGTCCACGTCAAGGCCCCGGTCTTCCAGGTAATGGGCGTGCGCCGGAAGCAGGTCTGCCACCCCTTGGGGCAGTTCCGCCTCTTTGCGAGTGCGCTCGCGTTTGCGCACAGGCGCCGTCTTGAGGCTTAGCGCATCTTTAACTAAACTCTTTTTAAGACCTAGCTTGATCCAGGTGGCGACGGAAGGATGCCCGCCACACTTCCAGCAGGAGAAAAAGCCTGCGGCTGTGTTGTAGCCAAGCAGGTAGTTGCTGGACCCGCACCATGGACACTTGCGCAACTGGATCCAGCCGGGGCGGCAATGGTGGTGGCCGGACTCCAGGGCCTCCACACCCAGGTCTTTAAATAGATCTAGTGCGTTATCCATTTACGGCAGGTATGGTCTATGCGTTTGATGGTTTTTGCGCTCGGCGGAAGAGATTCTTTGGCGAAGCTGTCGAATTAATAGATTCTTTTCGTGGAGCACAGACAGATTGTGCTGAAAGGCTTCGTGCGTGTCCCGTTCCCTTTCTAAAGCGTCATTGCGCTGTTTCACCAAGTCATTAATGCGATTGGATAGTTCCAACATTTTACGGTCCCACTCCGCCTCGGATCGATACTGCTCAAACGCCATGTAAAAGACGGAGAGAGAAAACAAAATAAAAATAGCTAGTGACATAGTTTTTTCATGTGGTTTGTGACGACGGCTCCGTAAGGCTTTGTGCATGCTTTTTTGTATCCTGTTGGTCCGCCTATGTGCGTCCGCGCCACCGCCTCCCAGTTGCCCGCCTTGATGTGTTCGCTGGCCCATCGCTCCATGCAGGCGTTCACCACTTTGACGGAGTAGTCATACTTGCGGCAGTCCTGGTAGGTCCCGCCAAGGTTTCGGAACTCCATGGCGCTCTTCCAATAGATCTTGTGAATCTGAAAAGGTCCGATTGCCCTCCCGCCGTCACCGTCTTTAATTCGATTTGTTTTCCCCCTGCTCTCGGCGTAGTGAAGGGCGGCGATAAACCTGGGGGGAAGGTCTGCTTGCAGTTGCAGACACAAAACGACTAGCCAAATCCATTTCATAGTTTGTTAGTTCGCGCCACGAACTCGCGCATGAGTTCAATGATCGCATCTCGGATTGTTTTGGTTTGCTTGGCGCAAGCCGCTTTAAACGCGGCTTTCGTCGAGGCCGGGACGTGCTGCACAAGCAGCGTTTGGGTGTGCCCTGCGGCGGCAGGAGAGATCTGACTGCGTTTATTCATGTCTGGATTCTTTCAATAGTTGGTCAAAAACATCTAGCTCTTCCGAGTCCATCTCGCCATTCAAAATCGCATCCAATGTTGCGGCACGCTCGCGCAACAATTGGGCAAGTCGTTCTTCAATGGTCCCCATGGCCACGAGATAGTGAATCGTGGTTTCCTTGCGCTGGCCTATGCGGTGGATGCGGTCCTCTCCTTGTAACAGGTCGCCAGGAGTCCATGGGAAATCAAAAAAGGCAAGATCCTGGGCGGCGGTGAGTGTGAGCCCCATTCCTGCGGCCTTCGTGTTGCCAAATAGCCAATGCGTGTTCGGGTCTTTTTGGAAACGCGATACTGCAATCGCCCGGTTCTTTGGGGAGACACGACCGTCTATTAGAACAGATCCCGGAAATGACTGTGTGAGCTTGTCGAGGACCTTTGTGTGCATGCTAAAACCAACTAGCTTCTGCCCCGGTCTGCGCTCCGCAAAGTCCTTGATCCATCGAATAATCAATTCCATTTTTAAATCCGCAGCCAGACGCAACAGATAGCCGACTTTGGTTAGCGCAATGTTCTTCGATGCGCGATGCGCCCGCCCGGGGGAAGTCTCCCGCAGCCAGCCGATGAAGTTGCGCTTCGCCTTGTTGTATTCGGTATAATCGGGAAGCCGCATGCGGACCATGGTGCGATTCTTTTCAGGCAGGTCTGTCAGCACGTCTTTCTTTAGTCGGCGTATTAAGCAGGAGCCTTTCAGAATCCCATGCAGCTCTGCAACGTTGGTGGCGCCGTGGTAGGTCCAGCCCCGGCGTGCATCCCATTTCGGAGAGCAGTAGCGCCAAGCGTAGTCGCTCTTGCTTGGGAAAAGTTTCGGCTCAATAACATGGAGGACGTGCCATAGCTCGATCGGCCTTGTGGTCATCGGAGTTCCGCTCAGTCCAACCACGGACCGGCAATTTTGCGCCAGTTGCCGGGACGCCGTGCTGCGTTGGCTGGATTCTTCTTTGATGTAGCTGATTTCATCAAAAATGATGCACTCCGCTCCGAACTCCAACAGCGTGGGAAGCCAGCTCGTTAGAAGATCGTAATTGATGATCAGCACGTCATGCGGAAACCGGACCCGGCTGGCTTTGCGCTTCCCCTCGATGACGTGGGTTTTGATTCCAAAATGATCGCGTGCTTCGGCAAACCAGTTCCATTTGAGTGAAGCAGGGCAAACGATGATTGCCGGGCGAAGTCTGGATTTGAGCAGCCAGAAAAGCGATTGAACTGTCTTCCCCAGCCCCATCTCGTCCGCCAATAGCGCCCGTCCGCCAAATTCCCAAATCTTGCGGACACCTTCTAATTGAAATGGTTTAAGCTTTGTCATTAGAGCAACAGCTTTGCTTTTGCTTTTCGCAACAGCCGGATCATGGGGTCTGGGTCCCCTTTCGTCACAAAGGTGACATAGGGTCCCAGATGTTCCTGGCTCGTTGGCTCAAAGCAGTAATGCCCTTTTCGAATTTTGAAAAGGCAGCACTTTTCACAGGCTTGCGGATGCCGCACGCACAGGCTGCAACTTTCGTCTGTGATGGAAAAAGTTTGCCCGCAGCG
>CAZTYU010000008.1:39685-42602 GCA_964617535.1 uncultured Bdellovibrionales bacterium
ACTCTCAGCAATCCCTGTTCGGCTTCTTTCTTGTAAGTTCGGATCCGGCTGGCTTGATTCATTGAACTCAGAACGTAGTCGCGTCCTTTGATGTGGTCGAATGTCAGGTCCTCGGTGCTTCCGCACAGAGCGCATTTCCCACCAAGTTGCTCAAGTAAAGCTGCCCTGTGTTTTTGCACCCAGGTCTTGTGCCATCTTGTCGCGGCTCCCGGGGGCCTTGTGCGTCGTTTCTTTTCCATTTCCTTTTCAGGATGCGGCGAAGTTTGTGGGGGCTCATGACCAGAGTGCGCGGAAGAATCCCCGGGCTTCCATGTGCGCGGCGCGGATGCGAGACGGCTCCATGCCTTCCTTAGCTAGTTGGTCCTTGGCGATGCGCAACAGTTGCTTGGGCGTGGGGCCGTGCCGGACGAGCTTGGGCGGGGGATTTAGAATCGTCCACACTAACCGTTGCGCATCCTCGGAAAGTTGGTCGATGTATTCGAGACTTGGGGCCTCGTTGGAGGGGGCCAGGACTAATAGATCGTCGTCGATCGGGAGGGTTACAGAATGCCGGGCTCGATTCGCGCTCCATCGCAACAAATCAAATTGCGTGGTGATGTGAAGGAGTGTCCCGAACTGGGCGCCGCGACTCGGGTCAAACCGTTCGCACGCCTTCATGAAACTCCAATTCGCTTCCTCCCGCACGTCTTCAAAGTCGGCTCCCGTGCGATAGCAGGTTTTCCAAGCGAGTTGTGCAAGCATTGGCTCATGCTGTGCATAGGCGGCTTCGCGTGTTTGCAGGTCCATAAGGTCCATAAGATTTGCACTTGGCGCGGCATCTGTCAATAGGTCGTTGTGAAGCATAGCTAATTGAATTTGTTTAGTTTGTTGTTCTTGCACTGGCGGAAAATAGAAGCTAGTTGAATCTTATGAGTAATAGAGGCAAGGGGCCGCGCAAAGCCCCGCAAAAGCTTTCGGTTGAACTGATTTGCAACGTGTATGACGCATATCTTCGGGAGAAGGATGACACCCGGATTGCGGCAGCTCTAGGCACGACTCCAAAGACGCTTGGAGATTGGATCGCCAAGTGGCCGGATTTGGAAACGGCTCGCAATCTGGCAGTGTCGCGGCGCACGTCTGAAAACACGCTGGCGGGATACATTTTCAAGCACCTAAGTCCCGAAGCGCAAAAGGTTTGGGACGAAATCGAATTCTGGACGGATGAACGGACTAAAGAGTGCCCCTCGGGACAGCTTGCGCGCATTCTTTCGGGGCGCCCTACCAAGGTTTGCCAGGAGGTGTTCATACATGCGCTGATCAGCAACTCATTCAATCTGTCCGAAGCCTGCCGGATTGCATGCGTGAGTCGCCAGACGGTCGAGTATTGGCGCAAGTCGGATTTGGCTTTCGCCCAGCTTGTGGAAGAGATTCAATTTCACAAAAAGAATTTCTTTGAAGGGGCGTTGGTCGATTTAGTCGCCATGGGCAATCCTGGGGCTGTGATGTTCGCCAATCGGACCGTCAATTCAGACCGGGGCTATGGTGAAAAAATGGTGGTGAACCATGACGTTGACGTGAGTTTTCAGATTGAAGACCTGGGGCTCGATGCGGCAACGAAGCGTCAAATTCTGGACGCGATGCGGGCTAAGAAGCTGGGGACAGACGGGGCTGTGATTGACGTGCCGCCCCCAGCTCTTCCGGAGCATGCTTCGTCTTAGTGCGGCCGTCTGGGGTCGTGGAGCAGAATCCGAATAAATCGAATCAGTTCGTAGAGAACTTGAAAAATGACGTGAGCCTTGCGGCTTGGTTTGCGGAACAGGTCCATAATTAGATCAATTTGGTTGTTCTTAGCCTACGTGCTTGTTGCCCGTTTTACTGTCTAGGAATGCAATGCAAAGGTCCCAATCGCGAAAGCATGGGAAGTAGGTAGTGAACAAAATAGACAGATCTTTCATGGTTTGCGCAAAGGTGGGAGGTTTCCGATAATGCGGACATAAGCGAGATTTGCCGCTTGGATGGCAAGCCGGTCCAATTGGCACGTTCCAGAACGGTCCGGCTTGGAAGCTTGGTTCACCCAGTCGGCCCATTCCATTTGAGTTTCCCTTGCCCGGCTATCCAATTTCAAAATGACCGCGTCCAGAATGGCGCTATGCGCGATGTGTTTTCCCCATAAAACAAATTTGTCTACGGGGTTTGCCTTGGCGATTTTCTTGGCCAGCCTATCGGCAATAACGGCATCTGCCCCACGTTCAACTAGAATTGTTTCAGGAGTAATCACAGGCAGCCCCCTTGTTGAAGCGAGTTGATGATGGCGGCAGCCTTGTGAAAAATGCCCTGCCCCTTTTTGTCTTCCACGTCTGGCAGCAGGTTCCCGTCCAGCCAATCTAAAAGCTGGACCAATGTGTCCCGTAATTCCGGAGCGAACGCGGCAAGGCGGCAATTGGCATCGCGTTCGCACGGCGTGGTCTTGTCCTCGTTTCGGTCCGCTAACAGAAGGCGGATGCTTATGTCCGCATCTACGGCGCAACCCTCTTCACACTGGTAGACGGCGCCAAAAGCATAAGCCCAAGGACCGGGAGTGCATCGGGGACGCGGCTTGCAATTGTCTGGGAGCAGTGTGACAAGGGGTCCGTTCCCCATGTGTGAAAGGATGGCAATGCCGGAAACGGGAACACCGTTTACCAGATATTGGCTTTGCGGTTGGGGACCGGGGACGATTTCAACGAAATTGATGGTTGGATGCTTTCGCAAAAGGTTTCTCGCCGATTGTTCAAGAAAGCAGAGTGTATCCGGCGGAAAGCTCTCGCTCCCGGGAACGTGAATCAGGCTAGATGATCCGGACCGAATGAAATGCGTGTTCATAATTGGATTAGTTTAGTTTTTCAAAACGCGCACCGAAAGAATCTCGCCAAGGCAAACCGCCCCGCCCCCGATGCTT
>CAZTYU010000008.1:42702-46615 GCA_964617535.1 uncultured Bdellovibrionales bacterium
CAAAACGCGCACCGAAAGAATCTCGCCAAGGCAAACCGCCCCGCCCCCGATGCTTCGCCTTGTCTTAATTTCAAGGTGGCAGGGAATGTAGCCAGACGATTTTCCGACAATGAAGCGGCGAACTTCAACGGCACCGTCTGGCTTCCAGCGATGCCGGACTTCGACGCGCATCCGCTCCAATCCGATAAGCTCCGGAGTGAGTTGCGAAGCGGAACGCCAGCCAGTTTTCCGATTGCGCTCCTCTGCCATGCCGCAAAGCTTGTGGTAGTAGTCCAAGCTCTCTTGGTGGCCAATGGTGGCAGGATCAGGCAAGGGCTCGCCAAGCTCTTTGGCAAGGGCTGTGGTCCATTCGTGGCACACGTCAAAGCCAAGGCAGGAGTAACCACTTCCACATGGCAGAATAAAAAGCCGTTGTTCTTCGTTGCGTTTGTTCATAATTGGATTAGTTTAGAGTTGCGCAGATAGGATCAAAGGTAGTCGCAGCAGTGACAGTATTTTTGCCACATCGGGATCAAGGTGTCACAGCCCTTGCATTTGTGAACGGCATTGGGGCATCCGGATTCGTGGCATGCAGTCCCATTAATGACCAAGGCTTCGCATTGGGAGCATTTGACAAAGATTTTGTCTTCAACGATGCGGCTTCTGTCAAAACCACGTTCAATAAGGCGGTCTAGTTGGACTTGCTTGGGGTGAATTGCAGTCGGCATAGTTAGATTTGTTTTGTTTCTCTGCTCATTCCTGCCCTTGACGGCGCCAAGGGCAGAGTGAAAAGAGAGGTTACTCCATCCGCATGGGAAGCACTAAGCCTGTCACGCAACGATCTTCCGACAGCTTCACTGTGAATTCAGCAGGGGACAGATCGTCCACAAAATCAAATCGAATCGGATGCCCTTGCGTGTATTTATACTTCCCCACCAAAACACCATGAGCAATGGCATACTTGGCCACTTCCAGAAGCAAGTCCGCCGACAGCGTGATGGAAAACTTGTTTTCTCGTTTGGGCATCACGGCGTCTATGTTTGGATACGTTCCAGGAATAGGCGTTGCTGTGATGGTGCGCTCATTGTCCAAGTCAGTAGTGGAGAGGATCAGCTTGGGGCGTTTATTCTCCATCTCGGGGATACTGGCAATACGGACAAGTGAGCATGCCGGATGAACGCTTTTCGCTTTGGTGTTTTTCAACGCTTCAAGCAATGGCTTAACCGGCATTATCTGATCAGGGGAAAACGTATCTGGGGCCGTCGTATCGGGGAAGTTTGACGTGTCAACGGATGGAAGCGGAACGCGGATCAGCATCGCGCCATTTGTTGCTTCTATGTGTTTATCGGTCAAATGGGCGCCTTGAATAGTAAGTCGTGACGGATCATCGCTTGTGAATGCGGACACATCGCAAGCAGCATCCAGGAAGACAGGGGGAACGGTTTTGGTCATAGTTAGATTTGTTTAGAGTTGAACAGGATGAAAGGTCACAGGCTTGCGGACATAGGGCTTAGCTTCCCATTTGTCGATTGCTTCGCCTTCGGGGACTTGCCATTTGCCCAAGATGAAATTGGAACCAAACGGATGGAATTTGGCGAATGCTTCCGGAACGGTTTCGATATATGCCGCAACGTAGTAGTCGAAACCGTCATTGGGAAAGCAGACGCCCCCTTTAGGGCATTTGCTCCGCTTTGGTCCCCGATACGACTTGGGCAGGCTTCCCACGCAATAGACATTTTCTTGCGTGTAAGTACCACCGGCTTTCTTGTTCCCATGCGTTACTGCTTGCATGCCAGCCTCATATTTGAGTGTCCGCTTGTATTGGCAGGCTGGCCACGTCTCCCCGTCGATTTCGACAATAACGGGGCGAATGTCGTGGCAGTTGTGGGACGCAAGCCAGTCTTGGATTGCGCGGCAGATTGCGCTTTGTTGTGGGGTGATGGTCATTGCTAGATTTATTTAGTGGTTTGTTGTTTGGATTGCAAGAAAGATTTAGGAATAAAAATAGCCTTGTTCACGGAGCGAAACGAAAGGCGGAACGTTCGCCGGATGCCCGATGACGATATGGTCTAGCAAATCAATTTTCAAAATCTGTCCTGCTCGGTGCAAATCCCGCGTTACCTTAATGTCAGCCTCAGACGGGGACGGGTCCCCGCTTGCCAAAAGGCAAGGCGGAACGGTTTCTTGCAAGGGCACAAGGGCATAGCCTTGGCTACCGTGTGGAATGTTGTATTTCATGGCTGGATTAGTTTAGTGGTTATTCGCCCCCCGGCGAGTGTCGGGGGGCGAATAACCACTAACCTAGGCAACCAAGAGTTTTTCCCCGCGTGCAATGGTTTCTTCCCGCTCTTCCGTGTCTGTAATCATCTCCCAGAATTCGGACTTGGCTGTTTGGCCCGCGCCATACTCTGAGGAAAGCAATTGCTTCATCTTGTCTTCTCCCCGGGAGGATTCGTGAGTGTAGTAATCCGTTATGGCTGAAAATGCATCGGCAAGGTTTTCCCCATTGTTCCCCTTGCCGCTTTCGTAGAGCGACACAAGACGGTCTACCGTGTTTTGTGCGCGTGTAGAAAGCTTGGCATCTTTGTCCGCGTTGCGCGAAAGAAAGCCAGCGAACAGGGCTTCGGGCTTTTCCACGCGGACTTCCGCCAGTGAATCGAGCGCAAGGGCGAATTCAGCTTGCACGCCGACAGCCTTGTCGATCAGTGCGGCAAGGGCAGGAAAGCGCATCGTTGCGTTTTTCGTGTGGCGGAGTGCGGTTTTAATGTCCTCACTCGTTTGGCTATTCTGTGATTTCTCCTCTACCGTGAACAGATTTGCCGAAAAGGTATTATCGCACACGGTGCACACGGAAGAAGTATTGACCCAGAGAACCGATGACTTGTCATGGCCATTGCCGAAGTTAAGGAATGCGGAAAACTCTCTTCCCGCTGCTTTAAACTTCTCCATTCCTTGCAATTCCACACTGAGGAAAACTCGTCCCCGATTGCGCACACTCCCGACAGAAACGATTTTGTGACTTGTTCCGCCGATGCTGGCGCGGACCAAGCCAAGGAAGTCCGCGTTAGTAATCGGCTTGAACGTTTCCGGATTATACGGCAAGCCAAGCTTGATTGCTGGATTGTCGGAACAAACAAGCCGGGAAGTCCCATCCGGTTGACCGTCATCGTAGAAAAGGGGACGGGAAACAACGTCCCAAGTCGTAAGCCAATTGTCTTCCAAGCTGAGGCTTTCGCGGATTTCGGTCAATCCGTGCCAAGCTTGTTTCAAGCCTTGTTGCTTGTCGTGTTCAAAGATTCGATGTGCCATAGGTTTTTGTTTTGGTTAGTGGTTGTTGCTGACGGTTTGCAATTTGCTAGATTTATTTAGAAACTGCAAGAAAATTTTTAGAATTGTTTCAAAACGGGAAGCGAATAGGTTTTGAAGTCCCATGGGGACGCGGGGAAGAAGCGGATTTGGCCAGTAATGCTCCCTTGTCCACAATGGACCGTAAGCTCGCCTTCCCCGCCGAAGATTTCAGCAAAAGCTTGTGGGGCGTGCGCAACAGGGCATTCTGGGAGAAGCGGAACAGCGCAATTGCAATAATCGTTTCCGGTTTCAGGCATGCGAAACGAGCCTAGCGTTCCGACTGACGTTTCGACTGTGAAAAGCGCGCCAGCGAATTCGGGGAGAAACGGAACGCTGAGGACGGCAAGGGCTGATACTTGTTTGGCCATAATTTGGATTAAGTTGAAAATTGAAAAAAGCCTCTGCTTACTGCCAATACTTAGCAAGTTCAGTATGCAAAAGCCGCGCACTCTCTTGCACAGTCTTTCTAGTTGTTTTGGCGTTGGTGGTTCGTGCGGCAAAATAAATTTCGCGCGCAATCTCCGTTTTAGACGGAAGCTTGCCGTTAGACAAGAATCCAGATGCGGCAAGCTCGCTGGCAATCCAG
>CAZTYU010000009.1:0-3022 GCA_964617535.1 uncultured Bdellovibrionales bacterium
CCTTGGTTGCATGGCTCACCGCGATGGCGCCATCGAGCGAACGGAAGAAGCGGCCGACCCAGAGCGTTTGGTAGAGGCTGCTCCGGTAGGTGATGTCGAGGCCGTGCAGGACTGATACGACGGCTTTTTTGGGGTTGAAAAACTTGGCGATGGCCCCGAGGAGCGCGAGGACGCCGTCACCGAGGAGGAGCGCGTCATGCTTGGGGAGGAGCCAGAGCGTTTTGAGGATCGCGAAGGAATAGAAAATCGGCAGGAAGCGTTTGCCGCGAGTATTGGCAATGAGTGTGAGCTCGCACTCAGCCCCGAGGAAGCGGGCGAGATCGGCATTCTGCTGTTCGATGCCGCCGACGACCGGAGGGAATGCGCGTGAGACGAAGAGGATCTTCATAGAGCTTTTCGCTTGTAGCTTTTCGCTTGTAGCTCCTGAAGAATTCAATGTTTTCTCCTAACAGCTAACAACTATCAGCTAGAAGCTATTTCTGGTACTTGTCTTTCTTGATCGTATAGGCGAGGTCTTCGGTGATGCGGCGGCTCGTCTTGATCATGTCGGCGATGAAGGCAAAGATGAGGAGCTGCATGCCGATGAGGAAGGTGACGCTCGAAAAGAGGAGATAGTTGAGGTAGGGCGTCACTTTCAGACCATGTGAGAAGTACTGGAACAGGAAAACCGAGAATGAAAGCATCGCGAGCGCAATCAGCGCGAGTCCCGGGATTCCGAAGAACTTCATTGGGCGGACGTCGCGGACCGCCTTGACGATGATGCGGGCGCTATTGTTCACGAAGCTGTAGACGCTCTTCACGATTTTCGACTTGCGGTCGGCGAAATAGGTAACCTGGACTGGAACCCAGAGGACGCGCAGGTTTTTTCCGATAGCGTCGATGATGGTTTCCTGGGTGTAGGTGAAGCCGGTGGGATTATTCAGGCGCAGGAGCGTCTCGCGGCTATGCGCGCGGAAGCCACAGGTGAGGTCGGTCGTCTTCACGTTGAGGAATGACCCGACGAGAGAAGCGCCGAGGCGGTTGAAGAAGTCCTTTATCCACGGGATGTTTTTCGCGCTCGACTCGGAAAAGCGGTCGCCGACGACCATGTCAGCCCGGTTTTCGAGGATCGGGTCGATGAGTTTCTGGATCTCGCTCGAGTCGAACTGTCCATCCGCATCGATATTCACCATGATATCGGCACCCTCACGGAGCGCGTTTTCGGTCGCGGTTGCGAACATGACGCCGAGGCGGCGGTTGATGCCATGCCGGAGGACATAGTCCGCACCGGCTTCCCGAGCGACGTCAGCGGTCCGGTCGCTCGATCCGTCATCGACGACCTGGATCTTTACCTCGTCGATACCCCGGTAGCTCCGTGGCATGTTCTGGATGGTTTTTCCAATGACGGATTCCTCGTTATAGGCGGGGATGTTGATGATGAGGCGCATAGCTACTTTTTATGGATGAGAAGTTTCGGATCGAAACACTGCCATTTGCATTTCTCCTTGGCACCCTCGATGCCAGTTTTGATGAGATCGCTCTGGCATTGACGAAGCACTTCTTCGCAGACTTTCTTTCGGTCGGAGAAGTATTCCCAGTTTACCGCATATCCCATGAACGTGAGGCCGATGTAGCCGATGACGGCGACTCCTGCGAGCCAGATAGCGAGTCGGATGAGGCCAAAGATCATAGCGTTTAGGCGCGGCCGATGCCGTGATAGCGGACGCCGTATTTCGCAAAGTCAGCCTTCGAGAAGGCGTTCTTACCGTCGATGAAGATCTTCACGCCGTGCTTTTTGAGGAGTTCGGGCGTGATTTTCTCACGGAACTCGCGGTGATCGGTGGCGAGGATGACTGCGGTGGATTTCTTCAGGAAGCCAGCGAGCGTTTTTTCGGTCGAATGTGCCGGGACATGCGGATCGTGGGTGATGACTTTCGCCTTGTGATGCTTGAGCGCTTCGATGACTTTCAGTGCCGGGGATTCACGGAGGTCGTCGATGTTCGCTTTGTACGCGACGCCGAGGACGCCGACCGTCGTGCCATTGAGGGCCATTTTCTCGTCATTGAGGAGGTCCTGGAGGAGTTCGACGGCGTAGGTCGGCATACTGTTGTTGATCTCGCGAGCGATTTTCAGGAAACGATGATCGAAGCCGGACTTCTTGGCGCGTTCGATGAGGTAGTAGGGATCGACCGGGATGCAGTGGCCGCCGACGCCGCAGGACGGATAGTGGGCCATGAACGCAAACGGTTTCGTCGCAGCACCGTCGATGACGTCTTTGGTATCGATGCCGAGGATATCGAACGATTTGGCGAGTTCGTTGACGAACGCGATGTTGATATCGCGGAACGAGTTTTCGACAATTTTCACCGCTTCGGCTTCACGGATTGATTTCATCGGGCGGATTTCAGCATCGACGATCGACTGATAGAAATCGAGCGCCTTGGCGAGGCCGGTCGCATCGAATGATCCGACGACACGCGGGATATTGGTCACGTTCCATTTGGCATCGCCGGGATTGATGCGTTCCGGGCAGTGGGCGATGAAGACGTCCTTGCCGACGGTCTTCCCGTGCTCCTCAAAGATCGGTTTCACGATTTCCTCGGAAACGCCCGGGTTCACGGTTGATTCGAGGACGACGAGTGCGCCTTTTTTGGCGTTCCGTGCGACGAGCTCGGAGGCGCTCATGACCGGAACGAGGTCGGGATAAAAGGACTCATCGACTGGCGTCGGGACACAGATCAGGAAAACATCGGCTTTCCGGAGTTCTTTCTCATCGGAAGTCGGGCGGATCTTGAAGCGGCCGACGTTTTCTTTGAGAAAAGGGTCTTCGATCGGGGAGATGCCCTTTTTGAGGAGAGCGATCTTTTCTTCGTGTGTGTCAAAGCCGATGGTTTCGTAACCGCGTTCGCTGGCCCGGAGCGCGAGGGGGAGGCCGACATACCCGAGACCGATGACTGCTACCGTTTCTTTCTTTGCCATAGAAGGGGATGAGTAGAGGTTAACAATGCCCGTATTCTACGGAAAAACAGGCATTCCGACAAGT
>CAZTYU010000009.1:3122-14283 GCA_964617535.1 uncultured Bdellovibrionales bacterium
CGGCTGAAGAAGGAAGACTATCTCGAACGGCTCACGGATGACTCTGAGGGAGCGCTCATGATCGCGGCAGCGGACAAGATCTGCAATACGCGCTCATTTCTCGGCGAGTACGAGAAATACGGCCCGGAGGAATTCTGGAAGAAGTGGCGCCACAGCGCGCCATCGCATGAACAAGATCGGGGGACGTCGGATCGCTATCTGCGCTTCGCGCTGGCGTTCAACAGCATCATCCAATCCAAGCTCACGGGACATCCTCTCGCAGAGGAGCTTGACCGCGTGACGAGGGCAGCCGAGCGAGTTATCCGTGAAACTGAGACGTCTCTATGAGAATCGGCATCAATGCGAACTATTTTCAGAAACCTTCGACCGGCATCGGCGTCGTGACTATGGAGTTCATGCGCGCGCTCGCGGTCGCGCCGGAGGGCCGGATGCATGAGTGGATCTGGTACTACGAGGGCGAAGTACCAGCCGGGCATTGGCCCGACAACTGGCGTTTCAAGAAGGTCTCGACCTGGTGGTCGCGCGATGATATCCCGCATCGATATCTGTGGGAACGGTTCGCTTTGCCGCGTGCGGTCCGGCGGGACCAATGTGAGGTATTTTTTAGTCTGTACCAGTCGGCGACCATGCTCCCGACATCGATTCGCCATGCCATGCTGGTGCATGACCTCGTACCAAAGCGGTTTCCCGAATACCTCCGGAATATCCGGCAGCGCTTTCATTACCAAGCGATACTCCGCGGCATCATGGGTGCGACGCGCCTCTTTACGCCATCGCAGGCGACCAAACATGATATCGAGTCGTTCCTCGGGATTCCGCGCGTCAAGATCGCGGCTGTCCCACTCGGCGTCGTGCGAGCATTCCATGAGCCAATCGCACCGCTCGTGCGGGAAGCGGTGCTCGCGCGTTTCGAATTGAAACCCGGCTATCTCTACCATGGCGGCGGTCTCGAGCTCCGGAAGAATACGGCGCTCCTCCTCCGGGCCTATGCCAAAGTCATCCACTCATCAGAATCAGCGCTCCTCCCGCCGCTCGTGATTTCCGGGACGCTGCATGCCGAAGACAATCCGCTCGCGACGCCCGTGCGGACCCTGGTGAAAGAACTCGGCCTCGAGGGACGGGTCCGTCTCCTCGGTTGGGTGCCGGACGCTGATCTCCCGGCGCTGTATCAGGGTGCGCTCGCCTTTGTCTATCCGTCGCGCTACGAAGGTTTCGGACTCCCGGTGCTCGAGGCGTTCGCTTCCGGCACGCCGGTCATCTCCACGGCGGCGGGGTCACTCGCCGAGCTTGCCGGTGATGCGGCGCTCATTATCGCACCAGATGATCTCGATGGGCTGGCAGCAGCGCTGCTTTCGGTGGCTACGGACCCCAGTCTCCGCGACCGGTTACGGAACGCGGGGAAAGCGCGCGCGGCCCAGTATGACTGGTCGCGGTTCACGTCGTCAGTCGTGTCCGGTTTGCTACAATAGCCTCATATGGAAAGATTTTTGAGCGTGGCAAAGACCTGGCAGCGCGATCCGGAAGTCGTTTTTTCGTTTCTTGGCGCTCTGATCGGGGCAGCGGGCATTGGCTTGTTCTTGTCTGGCGCTTTTCCGCTGAGCCCGGTTAATTTTTGGTTTTTTTCCGGGCTGATATTTCTCCTGGGACTGTATCGACCGAACTGGTGTTTCCTGCTCTTTGTTGCAGTAGTGCCGTTCGAGATCATCACGATCACGCCTGATTCGACCCTTCTCGCGCTCAGGCCGTACCAGTGGGTCTTTCTCGCTCTCGCCGCCGCGCTCGGCACCCGAGTGCTCACCGGGCGCAGCCATTTTCCGCTTTTTGCATCGTCCCGCCTCGATTTCTGGCTTGCCCTGATTCCGGCCGGCGCCCTCGTATCAGGGGTCATCGGCGGGGGACAAGGGGTGAGACTTGGCATCATCGTTGCGTCATTTTATGCGCTCTATCTTCTCGGACGGGTTTTTCTCAAAACGGTCGGGGATATTCGGATCGCGCTGGCGACGCTCTTCGCTTCGGGTTTTGTGACCGCGCTGTATGGGATTGTCCAGAATGCTGCCTTTGAGCGCGGGATAATCCTGGAGGCGGTCATGCCGGGACGGCCGAACGCGCTTTTTGCTGAGCCTGACTGGCTCGGATTTTTTCTTGTGCTCCTCCTGGTCATCGCCCTCGCGCGGCTCGCGGCAACGCTTCGGAACTCGACCGATGACCTCGCTTCCAATTTGGGCCGAATTTCTTTCGCCGCATTCATTCTTTTGCCGATCGTCATCGCACTCATTCTGACGGTGAGTCGTAGCGCTTGGCTCGCAGCATTCGCTGGCGTCGCTACGTGGGCGTCAGCAGCGGTCTTTGTCCGTGGCAAAGAGGCACTTCGTCCCGTCCTCCAAAGCATCCAGCTTGCTGTCATCGTGTTCGTTGTCGCGCTTGTCATCGTGATCGATATACCGCTTTCGCGTTTCGATCTCTTCAATCGAGCCGAGAGCACAGCGACGGGTCTCCAAGAGATCACGGTCGCGTGCAGTACGCTGACCAACCTCCCGGATACGGTCCAGTCGGTCGATGAACTCGCTGCTTTTGATTGTCGGCATATCAATCTGGAAGATCGCGCCGCGCTCCAGGGAGAAGGGTATTCCATCCAGACGGTGCGTCGTCCGGATCCGAATGTCGCGATCCGGAGCGAGATCTACTCTCGGACATGGAAAGAGGTCCGGGCACATCCGGTGTTCGGCATCGGCTGGGGTAATGTCGGTCCGATACTCGGAACCGATGAACGCGGTGCCGCCTACAATGCGAGCAATGTCTGGCTCGAAATCGCCCTCGGAGCAGGTATCATCGGTCTCGTCGGACTTTTTGGCGCTATTGCTTATGTCGCCGCTCGAGCGCTCGTACCGGCGATCCGTTACCGGGAGCGATCAGGGGGCATGTCTGCCGTGCCTCTCATCCTCGCATTCCTGGTCATCTTCCTTGTCTTCAATCTCTTCAATGCCGGTCTCCTCATCGGAGTTGTCTGGATTGCTTTCGCCGTGTTTCCTCCGCTTCTCCCGTCGAAAATCTCGGAAAAGAAAGCGGTATGAAGACTGAAAGCACACTCACGGTGGGTATCGACATCCGACTCATCGGCAAAGGACGCACCGGCGATGAGGTGGTATTTTTTCAGCTTGTTCGCGAACTTATCCGCCGGAAAGACGCGGGCCTTCGCTACGAGCTCTTTACGGATGAGTCGAGCGATGATCGGATCGCGGCGCTCCGGCTCCGGCTCGAAGCCCTCGGCCGTTCCGATGTCGATATCGTTTCGCTCTCCGCCCGGAATCGATTCTGGTGGAACGGCATCGCTCTTCCGTGGCGTCTCTTTCGGTCGCCGGTCGATATTTTCCATACTCAGTATATTTTGCCGCTCCTTTGGCCAAGGCGAACGAAAATCGTGACGCACATCCACGATATTTCATTCCGCATTCATCCGGAGTGGATCGACTGGAAGGATCGTCTCTTTCTCGCGCTTCTCATCCCGCGGACCCTGCGGCGGTCGGATCGTATCGTCGCTCCGTCCGAGTTCACGCGAAAAGAAATCATCGCCCAGTACGGCGTCCCGGCGGACCGGGTAGTCGTAATAGAGAATGCTGCTCCCGAGGAATGGTTTCTTCCGACTGCCGGCGAAGCAATCGAACGGGTAGCGAAGAAATACGGGGTCGATCCTGGCCGATACCTGATTTCATCCGGGACGATGCAGCCGAGGAAGAATATCCCATTTCTCATCGCTGCCTTTCGCGAGGCAAACCGGTCCCGTCCGCTCGGGCTGAAACTTGTGCTGACCGGGGATCCGGCAGGGCATAATGCTGACCTTCGGGCGAAAGCGGCCGACGAGGATATCGTTTACCCGGGCTATGTTTCCGATGTCGATCTCCAGTCGCTCGTGGCGGGTGCGGCCGGCTACGTGTTCCCATCGCTCTATGAGGGCTTCGGCATCCCGATCGAGGAAGCGATCGCCAAAGGGACACCGGTACTCGCTTCGGATATTCCCGCTTTTCGCGAAGTCGGAGGTGATCGCATCACCTATTTCGATCCTTTCGATCTTGCCTCGCTCGCGGAAACTCTGTATACTTTCTCCATTGATATCCTGTCGGAGAAGGCCGAAAAAAAGCCATTTTCCGTTAGCGACAAGCGGTATTCGTGGGTAGCGAGCGCAGAGAAATTAGCGCTCGTCTATCGTTCGCTCGCGAGTTCTCGCCCCTAATCCTCTAAAGCATATTCATGAATCCGACTCAGTCTACGCCGGAGATATCGGCGCTTCCATCAACAAAGAAAAAACGGATCATCAGGATCGCTCTTTTTTTTGTGGCGCTCGGCCTCATCGCGGGAGCGGTATTTGCTGTGAAAGCAGGATTCGTCTTCAACAAGATCTCGCTTGGCGAGGACGGTATCTTCAAGAATCTCGTGAAGACGCTCCCGGGCGCGAAAGACGAGCTGAAGGGGGAAAAAGAGGGAAAGATCAATGTGCTCCTCCTCGGCATGCGCGGAGAAAATGTCCCGGGCGGCGGTCTCCTTGCCGATACGATCATGGTGCTTTCGCTTCATCCCAAGGATGAAAAGAAAGAAGGCGGGGATACGGCTCGCGCCTCGCTCGTTTCTGTCCCGCGCGACCTCTTTGTAAAAGTGCCCGGTCGCGAAGAGCAGCGCAAGATCAATGCGGTCTATGCGCTCGGTGAAGAACGCGGCAAAGGCGGTGGTATCGAGGATATGCGGACGATTGTCGGCGAAGTGACCGGACTCGAGATCCCTTACGCGATCGTCATCAATTTTCAGGGCTTTATCGACCTCGTCAACGCGATCGGTGGGATCACGGTCAATTTGAATGAATCGTTTAGCGAAGGGATGCAGTTCCGCGAGCCGCATGTCTGCGATGCGAACGTCTATACGGTCCCGACCCGGCCGCCCCAGTACGAGCATAAGTACTACACTCGGAGCGAGGGCACGCGCTATATCGCGAAGTCGTATCTCCTCTGTTACAACAAGGATCAGGAATGTGGTGGCGTCTTTGAACTGCCGGCCGGAGCGAATGAGCTTGATGGCTACAAGGCACTCTGCTATGCCCGCGCCCGCTATCAGAGCAATGATTTCCGCCGCGCCGAACGCCAGCAGCAAGTGATCCAGGCGATCAAGGACAAGGCGCTATCCGCCGGGACGCTCGCTGACTTTGGCAAGATCAACGCACTGCTCGATAGCCTCGGAGATAATCTCCTTATCAACATGGAAGCCTGGGAAGCGAAGCGTTTCTTCGAACTGTATCAGGGGAATCAGGATGCGAAGCTCGTCTCGAAAGTGCTTGAAGACTCGGAGGAGGGGCTTCTCTATGCGCCGGCAGCGACGCCGGAACACGGCTACATTCTCTTGCCGCGCGGCGACAATTACGATCGCATCCGCGCGCTGTTCCAGGGCTTACCCTAAGCTTCTTCTCGCATGGCTACCGAGGTCTCGATAGCGGTCAATAGTTATCGGAGCCCGGAGCTCCTCAGGCTCTGTCTTCAGGCTATACACCGCGAATTGGCTACGGCGGCGTTCACCTACGAGGTGCTCGTCGTGGACTCTGCCACCGAGGAAGATACCGAGATGCTTCTCCGCGAGGAGTTTCCGACGGTCCGATTTTTTCCCCATGCGGAGAACGTCGGCTTCGGTCGCCTCATCAACACCTCGATCCGCGAATCTGTCGGAAAATATCTTTTTTTCATCAATGCAGATATCATTCTCCGCCGAGATACGGTCAGCACGCTTCTCGCGTACGCAGCCGAGCATCCGGATGTCGGACTGATTGGCCCCAAACAGCTCAACTTCAACGGATCGCTCCAATCGACTTGCCTCCGTTTCTATCGGCCGCTCACGATCCTGTATCGACGGACGTGGCTTAAGCACCTTCCGTTCGGCCGTCGGCACCTCGCCTGGTTTACCATGAGCGATTTCGACCATAGCTACGAGCGAGATGTCGACTGGATCATGGGATCAGCTCTCTTTGTCCCGCGTGCTGCCGCCGAAGCGGTCGGACCGATGGATGATCGATTTTTCATGTACATGGAGGATGTCGACTGGTGTCGGCGCTTCTGGGAAAAAGGCTATCGCGTGGTCTATGTTCCTGTGGCTTCGGTCTATCACTATCATGCCAAGGGGAGCGCCAAGGGCGGGTTTTTCCGTTCGCTTCTTATGAATCGTCTTACTTGGTATCATATCGAGAGTGCGCTCCGTTACTTTCTGAAGTATCGCGGCAAGCCGCTCCCAACGCATGATCGAACATGAAACCTATGAATGAGTCTGAGGATAGCAATTTCTCCTCTCAAGGAACGGTGTCTCAAAGATCTGGCAGTAGCCGCCGGTTTATTGTTGTCGGAGCTTTCGTCGGCATCGTGGTGTTTGCCTTTTATGCTGGCTACCAGAAAGGTGCCTATGGAAAGGCGATGACGGATGCACCGATCGCTCCGAGCCAGGCAGTGTTCCAGAACGTGACAGAGAATCAGGATGCGACGATTGATTTTTCTCTTTTCTGGAAGGTCTGGAACCTGCTCAAAGAGAAGTACGTCGAGCGCGAAACGCTCGATGCGAAAGCGCTCTTTTACGGAGCGATAGACGGGATGCTCGCCGCGACGGGCGATCCGTATACGACATTTTTCGATCCCGAAGAGAACAAAGAGTTCAAAGAGGAGCTGGGTCAGCAGTTCGACGGCATCGGTGCGGAAATGCAGATGAAGGATGGCATCCTGACGGTCGTGGCGCCGCTCGAGAATTCTCCTGCCCAGCGTGCCGGGATCTTGGCGGGCGACAAGGTGCTGAAGATCAATGGGGAATCGACTGAAAATCTCGGGCTTTCCGAGGCGGTGGACAAGATCCGCGGTCCGCGCGGCACCGAGGTAACGCTTTCGGTATTTCATGCGGATGATGATGAACTTCGGGAGATCACTGTCCGGCGTGATGTCATCGTGGTGAAAAGCGTGATTCTCGATATGCAAGAAGGCGGGATCGCGGTTTTGAAGCTGACGCGCTTTGGCGAGGAAACAACCGATGAATTCGAACGCCTGGCGGACGAGGCGCGGCGGCAGGGTGCACGGGGAATCATCCTCGATGTCCGGAATAACCCAGGCGGATTTCTGGATGGGGCGGTTGATCTCGCTGGCTATTTTCTACCCTCTGGCTCGGTCGTCGTGATCGAAGAAGACGCTGCCAAGAAGCGCCGCGAGCTCAAGACGCGAGGGGGAAATTCGCTCGGTGACCTTCCGGTCGTGGTGCTCATGAATCAGGGGAGCGCGAGCGCCTCGGAGATTCTCGCTGCCGCGCTGCGTGAAAATCGGAGCGATGTGGTAATCGTCGGGGAAACATCTTTTGGCAAGGGATCGGTTCAAGAACTCATCCCGACGTCGAGTACGACTTCGGTGAAGATCACTGTGGCCCGCTGGCTCACCCCGCGTGGCAACCAGATCAACAAAGTCGGCATCAAAGCAGATGAGGAGGTGAAGTTCACTCGCGAGGATTTTGAAGCAGAGCGCGATCCACAGCTCGACCGCGCGCTGGAAGTGATGCGAGGCAAGCTGCCGTAAGAAATTGAATGACTAGGCGCTATGAGTGCATTCGAAGAAACCATCGGTGTCTATCGCGAAGCCAGCAAGGACCATGTCGGGAACACTCCGGATCGTGAGCGGCTCCGTTCGACGTATCTCCAGAAAGCCTGGGCTGACAAGAAATGTGCCGAACTCGTCGTGGCTGATGAGTCCGATCGTGAACGCGCCACCATCGAATGGATGGAGGAGCTCGGCGAGTGGTTTCGGACAAACATCCTCGAGTTTCCGCCTGCGCCTGGCGAAGCGAGCCGGAAAGACTATTTTCTTGGACTGTTTGAAACTGATCCAAAACGCGCGGTTGATGAACTCGATGAGCTCTTCCTCAGGCTCCGTCACTAGGATTAGCACTCTATTGACGAGTCTGCTAATCGTCGAATAAAATACGCTTGTACCCGTCTAATCATTGACTGTAATGCTATGGCAAAAATGCGCGTACAGCCGCTCGGTGAGCATGTCCTCGTTCGACTCGAGTCCAAAGAGAAAAAGACAGCCTCAGGGCTCTACCTTCCAGAAAATGCTTCTGGTGAGCGCGGACAGCAGGGAACCGTGATGGCGATCGGCTCTGACAAGGAGATCAAAGTAAAGAAAGGCGATACGGTCATCTTCAAACGCTACGGAACAAGCGAGGAGCTCGAAATCGATGGCGCCAAGCATGTGCTGCTTTCCTATAAGGATGTGCTTGCAATCGTCTCAGCCTAGTCCAAAGAAGCTTCGAATCAATAATGAAATAGCGCGGCCGAGCGGCTGCGCTTTTTCTATCGTTTACTTTTGGCCGGTTTCGATCGGAAGGCTTTTGCCTTTCCAGGCTTCGAATCCGCCGGCAATGATGCGGAGCCCGAAGAATCCCATGTCGAAGAGTCGCGTTCCGGCTTGGAAGGTATCGGATGCATTTGCTCCATAGACGAACATCGATCCGATGGAGGGGATGGTCGCGCGGTCTTTTTCGAGCCGAGAGAACGGAACATTGATGGCACCTGGGATATGACCCGCTTTGTACTCGCGATCGCTTCGGACATCGATGATGACACTCCGAACGAGAGTGGCTTGAAGTTCGGTCACTTTTTCTGGCGCAATAGTGAGCACTTTCGTCTGATCGATATAAGAATTCGGGTCACTCTCGGAAATAACGGTTCCGCCTTTCGCCATCCATGACTGAATGCCGCCCTCGAGGAAAGCAAAGGTCATTTTTTTCTCCGTGAATCGGGCATGGATGTCGCGGAGCTGGTCATTCGAGTTTTCTGCCCCATGGACGATAACGACGAGCTGCCCCGTCGGGGCACTGTACGTGGCGATCTCGGCCAGGCCAAGCCATTCGGAATCAATCAGGTGATTGGCTTCGAAGCTCGCCCGAGGGCGGACATCGATGAATCGTATCTCTTCACTCTTCTTGATCCGATCGAGTATATTTTCGGCGCTGATGAACCTTAGTCCGGTCAGTCCGGACTCGCTCGAGACGGTCGTACGCGTATCGCGATGCTTCTCGTACCAAGCCTTTCCGAGCATGAAAACCGCCCCGCCGAACATCAGGAAAGCCAAAAAAAGTATCACCCTGCCTTCGCCCTGGCCGCCCCTACCTTTTGCTGGGACAGGTCTTTCGCCGGATGGGCTCATACGAGGGTCGATCCAATGAAGTCCGGATATCCTTTGATGAAGTCAGCGACAGTTACTTGTTCTTTGCCCTCCATCTGAAGGAGCGTGGGAAATACGACTCCGGATCCGGTGACAATACCGATCTTTTCACCGATTTCGAGTACTGTTCCAGCGGGATGCTCTGTTGCAAGCGGCGTTTTTTGTACACTGATGTCATGGAGCTTGATCCGGAGCGCGCCTTCGTCACCGCGCCGCCAGTACGTGAAGAGTCCGGGCCAAGGGGTAAGGCCGCGGAAATGATTGTAGATATCCTGGGCATTTTCGTTCCAGAATATTCTTCCATCTTCGCGTTCAATGAGCTGGCACAGGGTGACTCCTTCTTCGGGCTGGGGCTCTGCTGTGACGGAGCGGGTAATCCAGAGCGGGAGCGTCCGCACGAGGAGCTCGGCGCCGAGGTTTCCAAGGCGAGTCAGGAGTTCCGGTGCTCGTTCGTCTGCTCCGATAGCTATCTTTTCCTGAGCGATGATGGCACCAGTATCCATGCCCTCGTTGAGTTCCATTAGCGTGATGCCGGTTTCGGTATCGCCGGCGATGAGTGCATTGGCAACCGGTGAAGCGCCGCGCCAGCGTGGCAGGAGGGAAGCGTGAATATTGATGCAGCCAAAGCCAGGGAGTTCGAGGATAGCCTTGGGCAGAATCCGGCCGTAGGCAGCGACGACAATGACGTCGGGTTTCCAGTCAGCGAGCGCTTTGAGCGCTTCCGCATCAAGCCTTTCCGGCTGGAGAACGGGGAGTTTGTGCTCGAGCGCGAGGGTTTTTACAGCAGACGCTGTCAATTCCTGCTTCCGGCCCACTTTCCGATCCGGTTGGGTGACTACGCCGACGATGTTATATGACTCTTTGATGAGCGCGGCAAGTGCGGTCGCAGCAAACTCGGGAGTGCCCATAAAAACGACCGAGACTTGCGGGGCCTTGAAATCTTGTATCGAGGTTTTAGAGAGCGTAGACATGCTTGTTTTTTTGGTTTTTGTAGCGATCGCAAATCAGGATGCCGTCGAGATGATCGAGCTCGTGCTGGAGACAGATCGCCCAGAGGCCGCGGGCACGAAGTTTCTTTTCTTTGCCGGTTTCATCGAGGTAGCGGACGGTCACTTGCTCTGAACGTTCGATGGCGAAAAACTCACCCGGAAGACTCAGGCAGCCCTCTTCGAAGAGGATTTTCTCATCCGAGGTACTGGTGATTTTTGGATTGATGAAATTTTTAATCACGCCGTCGATCTCGATGACGCAGATGCGTAGGTTCTTGCCAATCTGCGGGGCAGCGAGGCCAATGCCGTCAGCCTTACGCATCGCCTCCAGCATCTCCGGGAGGAGGGTTTGGATCTCGGGCGCGAGCGGATCTTTGACATTTTCGTTCTTGGCGTGGAGGATGGTATTTTCCGCGCCGGTGACGATGGGGTATGCGGTCATGGGTGTCAGGGTTATCCGTGGAGTGAAAGTGGATTTCGGGTAATGTGAACGGCTGGATCAAGTGCCTGGAACGCGGCATGGAGCCCCTTCGGAAGCGAAAGCTTGTTCGGGAGCCGGATAAGCACATGGTAGCGGTTTTTCCTGCCAAATGGCAAATATTTCGGAAGTATTTCAACCCCGGGGAGATCAAGCTTTCCAAGGGCCGACTCGACCTCTTCGGCGACCGTGAGCGAAGTCTTGTCCTTTTTAGGGTGGCAGTCGAGGCGGATCAGCTGGTAGTAAGGTGGGTAGTGGAGCAGTTCTCGTTCCTCGAGGAGCGGCTTGGCCGTCAGTACGAGGGGCTGAGTGATCCAGGTTGTCCAGAACGCCCGCTCCGGCTGGAATGTCTGGACGAAGAGTTTGCCGCCAGACTGGAGTTTTGCCCCAAACCGTCGGAGTTCGCGCCACAGCCGTTCTTCAGATTGAAAATCCGGATAGAATAGCCCCTGGTCGGGTTCAATCATGGCGAT
>CAZTYU010000009.1:14383-43412 GCA_964617535.1 uncultured Bdellovibrionales bacterium
CTTCAGATTGAAAATCCGGATAGAATAGCCCCTGGTCGGGTTCAATCATGGCGATGAGTCCGAGCGGCGGGAGAGGAAGGCTATAGGCTGATTCATAGGTCGCGATGATGATCGCCTGGGGCGCTGGCTCGCGGAGCGTCTCTAGGAGCGCTTCGGTCGCTAATTTCCGGGCTTGAGCATCTCGATCGATCACGACCACCTGCTCTCCGAACCCAGCCCGATCGAGATCGCGAGCGATTTTTTCCGTGCCGGCACCGAAGTTTTTGAAATGCATGTGGCCGCACTCCTTGCAGCTTGGGAATAGCGTCGTTCGATACCCGCAAGCGAGACAGCGGAAATGCCCTTCCTTGGCTTCCGAGAGAGCGGCCTCGCAGTTCGGGCAGCGGACAGGCGTCTGGCACTTGGCGCAGAGTGAAAAACGCGCGATGCCGCGCTGCTTTACGAGGATAAGCGCTGGACGTCCCTCTGACCGGGCTTTGCGGAGCGCCTCCAGGAGTTCTTTGGAGAGCGGCTGGTTTGATCCGCCGCGCCTGTATCCTTGGCGTAAATCAATGGTGACGAGCGAGCGTTTTGCATCGAAGGCGAACGGCGTACCCTTCGTTTTCGTGTCCGGCAAGAAAAAATCGATCCCGGGTGCCGTTGAAAGCCGGATAAAGGCAGCGCGTTCACGGTGAGCGATATCACGCGCGATCTCGACAGCATCGTAGCGCGGGGTCATCTCCCATTGGGTGTAGGAAAGCTGTTTTTCCGGGTCGATGACGACAATGCTCGAGAGGTTCGTGAGCGGAGCGAAAACCGTTTGCCGAGTCCCGACGATGATATCAATAGCCTTATTTCTGATCGCTTCATAGATCACGTACTGTTCCTTGGCGGTCCGGCGGCTGGTGAGAGATCGGATGACGGCCTCCGGGAATGCGGCCTGCAGTTTGTCGGCATAGAGTTCTGCTGCCAAGATTTCAGGAACAAGAACACAAAGGAGGCGCCCTTCAGCCACCGCGACTTTTCCGAGCTCTGCAATCCGATCGAAGACGGATACATCGTCTGGAACGGCTTCGATGATATCGGTAGCGGACAGCGGTTTCTTTCGTTTCGTTTTGGTCGCCCGGTGCTTTTTCGGTTGCGGTTCGATCGGGGCATTCTTTGCGGTGCGCGGCTTTCGCTGGAGCGGAAAGAACAGTTTCAGGACGATGCCGAGCGGCGTGTAGAGCCGGTCAGAAAGCTGCCACGCCAGCGCGACCTGCTCTCCTGTAAGAAATCCCGGCAAGAGGACCGGTCCGACGAATTTCATCCAGTCAGGGGCTCGTCCTGGGAGCGGCTGGGAATCGAGTGTCACACCGACGAGCATGCGCTTGCCGAACGAGATCGAGACGAGCGATCCGGGCAAGATTGGTTCAGGCGATACGTAGCTGAAACGCGGATCACGCCGACCGTAAAGGGGAGTGAGCGGAACGACATCAATGCGGTAGAGGGGGTCTGATTTGGACATAAAGGGTACCTGTATTGTACAGGACGGCCCCGGTATCCGGCCCTTGCTGGAGTAGGGAAAATTCAGTATACTTTTCTGACACCTATGCTCGCTACGCGCCGTCTATTCGTCGGAATACCTCTCTCTAACAGGCTTCAAAAAAGGCTTGCTTCTGAGATTTCCCGCTTTGAACACCTGCCGATCATACCGACTCGCCTGGGTAATTTTCATATTACGCTACTCTTCCTGGGTTTCGTGAACGAAGAAGGCATCCCTGAAATCGTCAGCGCACTCGAGGAAGCGACCCTTTCTATCGAACCATTTGAAGTGGACCTCGCGGAGATCCGAGCTGAACCAAACCCTGAACACCCTACGATGATCTGGTTTTCGGGCGAACCATCCGAAGCGCTCGTAGGACTTCGTAATGCCGTCGCGAGTGCGCTCGCTTATCTGACTCCTGAGTCGAAAAGCTTCCGTCCGCATGTGACGCTCGCCAAGATTCGTCGCGGGAAATACGAAGCGCTCGAGACAAAGCCGGACTTCAAGAAGTCGCTTCATGTTATCGAGCCGGTCGATTCCATTGCACTCTTCGAATCGACGACGGTTGATGGTAAGCGGGCGTATCTTCCGCTCGCCGAGTTTCCGCTTGGCGGAGAGTAAGCGTTTTCCCTATGCAGATCTTCGGTATCGGCATCGACAATCTTTCCCGCGCCGAGGTTCTGCAGCGCATCGATCTTTGGCTTGGGGGCGATAGCTTCAACCGGATCGCGACAGTCGGTCCGGAGTTCCTGCTTCTCGCGACGAAAAATCGTGCTTTCCGGGGCGCGCTCGAATCGGCCGATCTCCGAACCGCAGATGGGTCCGGACTCTATCTCCCATTTTTTCTCTCGGGCGAGACGCTCTCTCAGCGCATCACAGGGGCCGATCTCCTCCCAGAGATTTTCAAACGCGCCGAAACAAAGCGGCTTACCGTCGGACTCATGCTCGATCCAGGCGGGCTTTCATCGTATGAGGCGATAAAAAAAATTCTTCTCGTACAATATCCGGAATTGAGCGTCGCAAAATTTTCCCCCGAATACCTGACGGGGTCCGTGCCGATTCCATACCATATCGTGCTCTGCAATTATGGCGCGCCGCTCCAGGAAATCATCCTCGCCGGCCTCAGAGAAAAGACGGGGAGTATCCGGCTCGCGATGGGTGTCGGCGGTGCGTTCGATTTTCTTACCGGACGGATACCACGCGCGCCAAAGCTCCTCCGCGCTGTCGGCCTCGAATGGGCATGGCGACTCTGGCAACAGCCGAAACGTTGGAAACGCATCTGGAACGCCACCATCGTCTTTCCGATCAAGGTCTTGAGTCAGAAATAACAACACAGAAATCTAGTTTTATCAATATATAAAAGTGGCTTAATTGAGGGTATAATGAGGCCATGAATGAGCCCGAACGAAAATCCGTCCGGGTGCGCTATGCACCCTCGCCAACCGGTCTCCAGCATATCGGGGGGCTCCGGACGGCGCTCTATAACTATCTCTATGCGCGAAAGCTAAGCGGACAGTTCATCCTGCGCATCGAGGATACGGACCAGAAGCGTTTTGTCGAAGGGGCGCTCGAGAATACGCTGTCTTTTCTGAAAGAATTCGGCCTCCGTTATGACGAGGGCCCGATTTTGCTTGCCGACAAGGATACCGAACGGGATAGTGTCGGATCGCTCTCGAGCCGTTACCCGGGCATTTACGAGCTCGGCGACAAGGCGCCCTATATCCAGTCCGAGCGGCTCGATCTCTATCAGAAATACGCGGATGAACTCGTCGCCAAGGGTGCGGCCTATCATTGTTTCTGCACCGAAGAACGTTTGACAGCACTCCGTGAACGTCAGGAAAATGCCAAGCTCGCTCCGCGCTATGACCGCGAATGCCTGAAACTTCCGGCGGCCGAAGCGAGGGAGCGCCGCGCGCGCGGGGAGAAAAGCGTCATCCGTTTCAAGATCCCCGAAGCGGGAAAGTTCACCGTGTCCGATATCCTACGCGGGAAAATCGATTCTGATGCCGATACGCTCGATGATTTCGTCATCATGAAGTCCGATGGGTACCCGACGTACCATCTCGCCAATATCGTCGACGATCACCTGATGGAGGTGACCCATGTCATGCGTGCAGTCGAATGGCTGCCGAGCCTCCCCAAGCATATTCTCCTCTATCAGGCGTTTGGTTGGGAGGCGCCAGCCTTTGCGCACCTCTCCATCATCCTCGGCAAGGATGGCAAGAAAAAGCTTTCCAAGCGCGAGGGCGATGTGTCGGTAGATTCGTTCGTCGAAGCTGGATATCTTCGCGAGGCGCTTCTCAATTTTGTGGCGCTCCTCGGATGGAATCCTGGGAACGGGAGTACGCAAGAAATCTTTTCTCTCGATGAACTGGTCAGGGCATTTTCGCTCGAACATCTGAATAAGGCCGGCGCGGTTTTCGATCGGGCCAAACTCGACTGGATGAATCATGAGTACATCGTGAGAAAGTCTGATGCCGAGCTTCTCGCGCTGATCCTGTCCGGTGGTTTCCTCAAGAAAAAGGACTGGTATGCCAAAGTCTCGGATGCCTACAAGACCGATTCTTTTCTTCTGAAAGTCATCGCGATCGAGAAAGACCGCCTGAAGACGCTGGCGGAATTCGGCGAAGAGAATCAATTCCTATTTTTTGATGAAGTAGAGTATTCGCCGGCGCTCCTCGCTTGGAAAGGGAACTCAGCCGAGGCGACGCGAGCAGCACTTGAACAGGCGCGAACGCTGGCAACGAGTCTGGCTGAATCGGATTGGGAAAACCGTTCGCTCATCACGGAAAAATTTCTCTCGGCAGCAGGGGAGAAACGCGGGGATTTCCTCTGGCCGATCCGAGTCGCCCTCTCGGGACGCGAGCGCTCTCCATCGCCGATGGATATCCTCTGGGTACTCGGTCGCGACCGCTCGATTAGGCGGCTTCAGACCGCACTGGATAAGCTGAGGTCAGCATAGCGGAGCACTTGCCAAGGCCGTTTCCTGAAAATAAATATGGATATCGAGAAAATAAATCAGAACAAACAACGCTTGACCGGACCGTTCGGCTTTGCACTCTTTTTTGTTTTGCTTCCGCTCATCACTTACGTGGTCCATGCTGAGGAGAGTATCGATTCTCTCACCGAAGAGCAAAAAGAAGCGCTCGATGATCGCCAAGACGAGCTGGATGATATCAAGGCCAAGATCAAAGCCTATAAGGATATCGTAGATTTGAAGCAGCGCCAGGGAGCAGTGCTAGGTGATCAGATTGAAAGTCTCGAGGCGCAGGAGAAAAGCCTCGAGCTCCAGATGAATCTGAATCAGAAGACGCTGGCGGAGGTGCAGTCAGAAGCGCAGATTTTGAAAGAGCGTATCAGTCAAAAAGAGGAGTTCATCATCAAGCAAAAGGACATACTGTCTGAAATCATGCGTGGCTACTACGATGATCAGTCGGCCGTCATACCGACCGAGTTTATCGTCAATGCATCGCGTATGACGAATCCGCTCCAACAGAGCGAGTGGACCTCGGAGACAGGCGCTAAAGTCAGCGAGGTGCTCGCTTCGCTCAAATCGCTTCGAAAAAGCCTCATCGTTGAGCACGCCGCACTCGTTGAAAAAGAAAAGCAGGTCGATACGCTTCGGCTCCAACTCGAAGAGCAGGATGCCCGGCTTGAATCGACCAAGCAAAGCAAGACTCAGCTCCTCGCCAAGACCCAGTCCGAGGTGCAGAAATATGATGCGCTTGTTGATGACCTGGAGAAGCAGCGAGAAGAGATCGAAGACGAAATCGAATCTCTCGAAGCGGGAAAGATCGATGCGCTCGATACCAAGGATCTCCCGTCGTTCAGCAAAGGGACGCTCAGCTATCCACTCAAGAAAATCGTCGTAACACAAAGCTATGGTAAGACGAGCTTTGCCAAGAAATCCGGCTTCTATAAGTCGGGCTTCCACAATGGCATTGACTTTGGGATACCGTCCGGTACGAGCGTGCTGGCCGCGGCCGATGGCAAAGTCATCGCTATCGGCAATAATGGCAAATACGCCTACGGCCGCTACATTGCTGTCGATCATGGCAACGGACTGGTCACCATGTATGGTCACCTCAGTTCAGTGACCAAAAAACTTGGCGACAAAGTGAAGCGGGGAGACACGATCGCCAAATCTGGCAACACCGGCAACTCGACGGGTCCGCATCTCCACTTCACGGTCTTTTCAGCCAAATCATTCGATGTGGTGCCGTCAAAAATCGTGAAGAGCCTGAAGGATATTCCGGTTGGTGCTACGGTCAATCCGAAAGTCTATCTCCCGTAGTCATTCGCTACAGAGAATAAGGTGATAAAAAATCGCTGTCGGCACATAAGGCCTAGCGGTTTTTTGATCACTCATTTTTTTTGAGCTGACTCCCCTAATGATTTTTGAAAAAAATGGGGGAGCAGTAAATCGATCGAGAAAAACGATTGTCGGGTGGGTACATCCATGTACCGGTAGCAGGAGTGAAATGTCAAAAGAAATGCTGGGCCAGACTAAATTGTAGAGATACATTCTTTTCGACTGGCACATGGATGGGGGGATGAAGAAAACCAAATCTACATGAGCGATACATACGCAAATGTATTTTGAAAGTATATGGAAAAATGAGGGACAAAGGCCCCTTAACTCGTGTCCAGATTTACTCCTTTTCAGTCCTCTCTACAATGTCTCATAAGTTACATAAGAAGACATATAGAATAAAGAAAGAACCGCTCCACTGACGAGGCAAATGGAGCGGCAAACAGGATGCGTTACAAGGAGGTCTAGAGGTCACCGAGCACCGTGTCAGAGGACACGGCGTCTGGGGCGACCACGATACCGCTTTCGGCGCGCGAACCTTCCTTGGCGGCGTACATCGCTGTGTCGGCCAGCTGCTCGAGCGTATCGACGATCTGCAATCCTCCCCGCTTGGATGTAAAACGGCCGTGCGAAATGCCGATGGAAACCGTCACGCGGAGGTCATCGAACTGGAGCCGGTCATCAGCGAGCATGAGCGCGCTGAGCATTTCGGCTCGCTTGATGGCGCCGTCGCGATTCGCGTTGACGAGGTAGGCCTTGAATTCATCCCCACCAGGTCGGGCGAGAACGTCTTCGGCTCGGAAGGCTCGCTTGATGTGCTCGGCGATGATCGCGAGTACGACATCACCAGCAGCATGACCGAACCGGTCGTTCACTTGTTTGAAGTTGTTGAGGTCGAAGACAAGCACGGAGAGGTCATGAACCTCGGCTTGGCCGCCGGCTTCGACGACGACGTGATTCCGGCGCTCGAAAACGCTGAGGAGCCGGTGCAACGCTTCACCGGCGCCGCGACGATTGTAGAGCCCCGTCAGAGGGTCGGTCGTCGCTGCTTTCCGGAGTCTCGCGATCTCGTCATCCTTCGCATCGAGCTCGATATGCTTGGCGACGATTTCGCGGGCAAGCATCATGCGCGCTTCGGCGCCGATACGGAGCTGCTCGAGCAGTCCTCTGACCGTTTCGGCGTGGTCTACTTCGAGTCTTGCCCGGAGCGGTTGATACTCCTCGCGAACGGCACGTGCGAGGATCCGCGCCCCATCTTGCGAGTGACGGAGCTCTCTTTCTAGGCGCTCGATCTCGCGAGCATGCTCTCTGATTTCCTGGCCCTGCCAGAGGAGGCGCATGATCGCGCGGACAATGGTGAAGAGGAAAAAACGCTTGAGGTAAGCCATGGTGACGCATCCTTTCTTGGTTGTAAAGGGACTCTCTACTATGGCATATTTTATCAAGAAAGTCAATATAAAGGCGGGGAGACGCTCTTTCAGCTACAATAGAGCTATGCGGCTATCGTACTCGAGTCTGGACACGTATCAGTCCTGCTCCCTCAAATACAAATACCGTGAAATTGACAAACTTCCCGAAGAGAAATCAAAGGAGGCAGTGTTTGGTACGCTCATCCATTCAACGATGAAGTTCATCCATGAGCCAGGGCTCGTTCCCCCATTGGTCGAACAGGCGATCGATTATTTCGGCAAGCATTGGAACGGCGATCTCTTCGAAAACGAACTGGAGGAACGGGCAGCGTTCGTACAAGGTGTCGAGATGATACAGCGCTACTACGAAACGAATCGGATTGCTGACACGAATCCGATCGCGCTCGAGAGCCGTTTCTCTATCGAGATCGGGACTGAAGATACGGGTAAACATATTATCGCTGGCGTCATCGACCGGATCGATCGGACTCGGGACGGCTACGAGATCATCGACTACAAAACGACGAAGAAGATGCCAAGTCAGGACAAGGTCGACAATGATCTGCAGCTTTCTATTTACCTCCGCGCATTTCTCGCTCGCTACCCGAAGGAGTGGGAGCGGCTCGATAAGATAACCGTCAGTCTGTATTTCTTGAAGCACGGAGTGAAACTGTCATCGACACGGACAAGGGCGCAGCTCGAGGCGCTCGATGCGACCTTTCTCGAAGTGATCCATGCTATCGAGGCGGGCAGATTCGCGCCCACGCTCTCGCCGCTGTGCGATTGGTGCAGTTTCCAGAAGATCTGTCCCCTGTGGAAACACAAGTTCAAGGACGCGCCAAAAGATCCGATTGCCAAGACCGAAGCCGAACAGGCGATCGATGAGTTTCTTGCCCTGAGAAATGAAATAACGGCGGATAAGAAGCGGCTCGCGGGGCTTCAGGAAAAAATCATGGAGTATATGCAGCAGGAAGGGGTAGAGCGTGTATTCGGTTCGACGGGCATCATCGGGAAAAGCGTTCGGACATCCTATACCTATGACGAAGCGCAGCTCAAAGCCCTTCTCTCCCCGCTCGGGGAATGGGAAAACGTGGTAAAGGTCGATGGCGTTGCCCTGAAGACCGTGCTGGCTGCTCTACCGGAGCCCATCCAAAAGCAGGCTGAGACCTATCGGGAAAAGAAAGAGAGTATTTCCCTTTCCGTAAAGAAGTCTTCATCTTTTGACACGGATACAGAAGAGGCTTAGAACATAAGAAAAAGAAAACGAGGGATAGCCGTACGGCCGTCCCTCGGAGGATGCTCTCTTGGAGCGCTGCTCCCCGGTTCGGGGTCGATCATTGCTTCTTTTTCTCCTTCTCGTCTTCGGGCTTGGCGGCCGGTGTGCCAGCGAGCGAACTGCCGAGGTCCTTGTAGAACCCGCCGACGCTCTTGGCGACGCCGTTGTCGCGCGATTCGAGCCAGTTGCCGGCGGTGTTGAGCATGCCGCCGGCGGCCGCGCAGCCGCTGAGGAGCGGGATGGCAATGGCCAGAGAGAGAAGAGTGCGTTTCAAGATGAAACTCCTTCAGAAACCCGGACCAATCGCCGGTGCCTCAGTTATATATCACGCCCTGCTCCCCGTCAAACAGGGATTTTTTTACTAACGGAGCGATTTCTTGAAAATATACGGGCGGGCGATGGCGAGAGCTGCGAGCGTCATGCCGTCAGTTATGCGGCCATCCTCGGCCATTCGGTAGGCTTCCTGGGGATCGATTTCCAGGGTCTCTATTTCTTCAGTCTCCTCCTTTTCTTCCCCGACAAACTTTAGTCCATCGGCGATAAATACGGTACACCGCTCGTTGCTCACGCCATTAAAAGGGATGAACGACCCGATTTTCTTCAGGGATTTCGCCGTGTAACCGAGCTCTTCGCGGAGCTCGAGCCGGGCACTTGCTGCTGCGCCGAGGTCGGCATGCCACTGACCGCCCGGAAGTTCGATACCCCAGGCATTGATCGGATACCGATATTGATTTTCAAAAAGGATTTTCCCATCTTTGAGTGCAATGATATATACGGACCCTCTCGTTTCGAGGACATAGTACTTCCCCCGCTTTCCGCTCGGCAGAGAAAAGTCATCGCAACGCACCTGCCACCAGGGATTTTTGTGTACGATCTTCGATGCGAGTCTTTTCCACATAGTGGGTGGGCCTATGGCGTAAACGTGGTTAAACTAAAGCAAAGTAGAGGACTGTAACCACTATCGCCTGAATGAAAATCGCTACGAGAAGCCTCCTCGTACCCGAAAGTCGCAAAGAGGATCGCGCTACCAAGGCAAGGGTGTACAGCACGGCTGCTAGGCCCGCGACAATCAATAAATTTGAACCCTCTGGATCGTCGCGCGAAATAAAGACGAAAAACAGCTTGGAACAGAGAATCGAAGTCCCGGCTAAAATGACGAGATGGAGCTTCTTTGAGTCAGGACGTAAGGATATAATCATGACTACTTATTTGCTGTCCCTATGGGACGAAGTTGGAACTTATTTTAACACCCCTTCTTAATATATTCCGCAAGGAATTTCCTATCGTATTCCTGATGTTCACCAGAAAGGTGCGCTTTATACTCCAGTAAAACCTTTGGGTGCATGAGGGTCACGTTTACACCATCCACTTGCACGGTCTGTTTGGGGTGCTTCTCATAGATTTCTTTGTTTCTGATCCATTCTCTATCGTCATTGCTGCGCATGAGTAATGTATCGACATCGGTAAGGTCGATGTCTTGGCCATGATAATTGAGCGAAAGGGTCGTGCAGTCCCATTTCTCATCCAAATAATGCGTTGGTTTAATAGCAATAAACTCCTTCACGAGAGGAAGAATACTTGGAAAATATTTCCCCGAAATAGAAATATCGATGTCGTTTACTGGTCGACCAGAACCGTAAAGATGAGTAGCCGTTCCACCACCGAGCCGATACGGTGCATTAATCTTGTTTAAAATAGATACAATCCATTTTAGACCATCGAGTGCTTTTTGCTGCATAGATTTGCTGGGGAGGAAGGGATCGAACCTTCGCATGACGGGGCCAGAACCCGTTGCCTTACCGCTTGGCTACTCCCCAATAAGAGAAAGAAAAGCCTGAATCAGGGCATGAATCAAGCAAACCCATACTAACCGAAAACCGGGTTTGAATCAAGAAAAAGCCGGCCGAATTTCAGTCGGGCCGGCTGTCGAAATGGCTTCTGGCCTGCCAGGGGTCCAGATCACTTCCGGCTGAGCGGAGGGAGGCGACACTGGCGCGCCTCGAGTGCGGTCGCTGCGGCCGCGAGCTCGTGCTGCAATACGCCGCCATGCTTCCTCGCCATCGGGATGTAGTGCTCCCGGATGTCGATGCACTTCCGGACAACCCAATCCGATTGGTCGAGCTTCCACGGCGTGAGGCCGTTGTGGAGCTGGTCGGCGAGCTTGATCCGGACTGGCCGGAGCGGCGCGACCATGAACAGGTTGTTGAAGAAGGCGAAGTCGCGGGCCCGGGGTTCGGTGATGTAATCGAAGCGGCGGCGATTGCACCAGTCGACCGTTTCGGCGACCTCTCGGCAGAGCCGTTCGTGGATCCGGGTGATCGGCCAGTCCTCGGGGTTGTCCTCGGGGGTGTCGTGGTTCAGGGCCGCGGCGATTTCGACCGGGTCGGTCACGCCGAGGTACTCGAGCAGGATGACGGCCGTCATCTTGGGATGCTCGATGTAGGCCTCGCCGCTATCCCGGAATTGTCCCTGATGGGCGCTTTCCGCGATCTGGTACGCTTCCTCGATGAGGCGCATGCCTGGGCTGGCATAGGCGAAGTTCGCACGGACAATCGTAAAGAACCGCTTCGGGTCTTCTTGATGGGCGCGGAGAATCTCGATGAGTTTTTCGAGCATGCGAACACCCTCCTTTCAGGTTTCAGGGGTTGGGAAATAACTGGATGGCGCAGGATAGCAAAAACCGCTTGCCCGAGCAAGCGGCCGTTTCAGTAATTGAATACCTCCGTCGACTAAGCCTTCAGATAGCGATGGATGGCGATAAAGCTCGAGATGACGCCGAGGAAAATACCGAGGCAGATAGTCGAAACCGTAATGGTCGGGAGATAGGCCATGAAGACATGGAACATGTTCCCCTGCGGAAATGCGCCCTGCGTGTAGCTGCCGAGTCCATAGGCAGAGAGCGCGACGAGCGCGACAGCAGTCACGCCGGCAAAGAGCCCGTAGAGGATGCCTTCAAAGACGTACGGCATCCGGACATAGAGATTTGAGGCGCCAACGAGCCGCATGATCTCGAATTCCTGGCGGTGCGAGTAGATCGTGATGCGGATGGTATTAAACGTGATGAGAACAGCAATCGCTCCGAACGCAGCGCCTAGGGCCAGTCCGAACTTTCGTGCCGCTTCGCCGATGTAATTTAACTTTTCAAAGATCCGGCGGTTTTTTTCGAAGTTGATGCGGTTGATGTCGGTCTTGTAGGGCGACGATTCGAGGAATTTCGCAATCTTCTCGTAATCAGATTGGTTTTTGGCGCGGATAACGAGCGAAGCGAGGAGCGGGTTCTCCCCGATCTCGTCGATGGCCTGGCGAATTACCGGATCATTGCCGTTGTTTGAGAGAAAAGTTTCGAGTGCCTGGTCGCGCGAAACAAAATCAATCCGATCGATTTCACGAGCGCGTTCCAGGTACTGCTTCACCTCGTTGATGCGGCCCTCGGAGACATCGGGATTAAAAGAAACCGTGATGCTGATCCGATCCTCGAGATTGTTCACGATGAGCCTCGTCCCGATCGTGATGAGCCCAGCGAGGCTAATGATAAAAAGCGAGAGGGAGAGAATGGTGATCGTCGCGAACGACAGCCAGCCATTGCGGCGGAAATTGATCATCCCCTCTTTAAAAGTGCGCCAGAGTTTGAGCGTGCGTTGCATAGAAAAAACCGCTAGGATTTGATGATGTATTTGCCGCGCGCCTCGTCATGGCGGAGGTAGCCGTCGACGAGCGAAATAACGCGCTTCCCGAGCTGATCAACGACCTCTTTCTTGTGCGTGGCGACGATGACGGTGGTGCCGTAGGAGTTGATCTCGAGGAGGAGATCAGTGATCTCTTTGGTCGAGACAGGATCGAGATTGCCCGTCGGTTCGTCGGCACAGATGATCTGCGGATGATGGATGAGTGCCCGGGCGATCGCGACACGCTGCTGCTCGCCACCCGAGAGTTCGCGCGGGAATTTGTGTCCCTTTTGCCCGAGACCGACGATCTCGAGGAGTTCGCTCACCTCTTCTCGGATCTCACGAGCGCTACGGCCGTCGACTTCGAGGGCGTAGGCGATGTTTTCGAACGCGGTCTTCTGCGGCAGGAGCTTGTAGTCCTGGAAGACGGTGCCGATATTGCGGCGGAAAAATGGCAAGTGTTTGCGGTTGATATCCTTGATCGGGCGGCCCTTGAAATAGATCGTTCCATCGGTCGGTACTTCCTCGGCATAGATGAGCTTGAGGAGTGTTGATTTTCCGGCGCCAGACGACCCGACGAGCGAGATGAATTCTCCCGGATACACGGTAAACGAAACATTGTGCAGCGCATTGACGCCGCCCGGGTAATCCTTGGTTACGTTCTCAAAAACAACAATCGGCTGAGCTTCAGTCTTGGACATGGTCTTACTTTTTCTGTCTTTGCTCATATTGTAGCTCACTTTCGATGAAGCTGTCCAAATCGCCATCGAGCACGGCCTGGGTATTGCTCGTCTCGGTCTCGGTGCGATGATCTTTTACCATTGTATAGGGGTGGAGTACATAGGAACGAATCTGATTTCCGAAGCCAGCCGACTTGAACTCCCCCCGGATTTCAGCCTTCCTCTCCTCTTCCTCGGCGAGCCGTTTTTGGAGGAGCTTTGACTTGAGGAGTTTCATCGCCTGTTCGCGATTCTGAAGCTGCGAGCGTTCGCTTTGGCAAGCGACGACGATACCGGTTGGAAGGTGGGTCAATCGGACGGCGGACTCGGTCTTGTTCACATGCTGACCGCCCGCGCCTGACGCCCGGAGGGTATCAACGCGGAGATCTTCGGGCTTTATCTCGATCGAGCGGTCTGTATCCGGCAGTACCGGCATCACTTCGACCGATGCAAAGGAGGTCTGACGAAGATTGTTGGCATTAAACGGTGAAAGCCGGACGAGCCGGTGAACACCCATTTCGCCGCGGAGGTAGCCGTAGGCATAGCGGCCCTTTACTTCGACTGTCACGCTTTTCAGGCCAGCCTCATTCCCTCGGGTTTCATCGAGGATAGCGGCCCGATAGCTGTGCCGCTCAGCATAGCGCAGATACATCCGGAGCAGCATCTCGGTCCAGTCCTGAGCCTCGGTACCGCCGGCACCACTCCGGAGCGTCAGGATGGCATCGGCGCTATCATACTCGCCACCGAGAAGAAGCTGGAACTCCCAGGTGCGAAGCTCTTGTTCGATGGTCTCGACATCGCGCTCCAGCGCACGTATATCATCGGTACCGAGATCGCTCAAACCAGCAAGTTCAGTAGCATCTTTCAGGGATGTCGAGAGCGTTTCGAAACGGCTGATTTCCTGTTTCAATCCATCGAGTGACTGCATCACCGTGGCCGCATTCTCTGGTGAATCCCAAAAGCCTGACTGTTCGCTTTCTGTCTGAAGCCGAGCGATTTCGGCGCGTTTCCCATCCCAGTCAAAGATAGTCCCGCAAGCGGGCATATTGTGTCTCGAGGGTGGTAAGTTTTCGTCGCAGTTCGTCCATAGGTAAGGGTGGAAGACTTTCTCTATCCTAGCACGTGGCTTGATTCTTCTCGGATATTTGCTAGGATAGAGGGCGTTATTGCAAGGGCAGATATTTCGCCACCTTAGCTCAGTTGGTAGAGCGGCGCACTCGTAACGCGCAGGTCTCCAGTTCAATCCTGGAAGGTGGCTCACTAGAAAGACAAAACCACCCGGCCAACAAGAGGCCTTGGTGGTTTTTTATTGACCTCATTCGGCCAAAGCCGTTTCGATGAGTGCCTTGAGATCGGTATACGGAGCCGCACCGGAAACAAATTCCCGATTGACGAAGGTTGCTGGAGCGGATTCGATGAGGAAGTCTTCAGCGAGTGCGGTGTCGAGCGCGACCTTTTCAGCCGATTGCTTTTCATCAATGCAACGTCCGAAAGCGCGAGCATCGAGGCCGCGGACGCGCCAGGCGTAGTCCTTGAAGCGCCGTTCGCCGCCCGTCTTCCCCCATTCGCCTTGCTTCTCAAACAGGATGTCAGCGTACGGCATGAACTGGTTCTGCATCGCTGCACACTGTGCCGCCTCGGCCGCTTTGGTGGCTTCGCGATGGATCGGAAGCGGGAAATGCTTCCAAACCAGCCGGATACGGCCGTCGTATTCGGAGAGGAGCCGCTTGTAGGTCGCATGGTATTCCTTGCAGTACTGACACTGGAAATCAGAAAAGACGAGGAGTGTCACGGGCGCTTCTTTCGGTCCGAAGACGATATCGCTCTCGCCCGTCTCTGGCGCGACGAGGTAGCGACCAATCGGCATGCCGAGCTGATTCATGTCGAAAACGAGTCGACCACTCTGTTCTTCCTCGCGAAAGAGTGGTTCGGCCTGGGTGTAGAACTCTGTCTCCTTGACCGCGCCGTCGAAAATAAATGCCGGGATAGTGACGAGATCAAAAGCCTCGGCCAGCCGCTTACCTTCTTCGCTCTCGATATCGACACGTTCTGCTTCGATGGTCGGGACGATACGGCGGAGCCAGAGGAGCGCTTCGCTCGGGTCGCATTCCGCACAGGCCTCATCGTTTACGATTTTGAGGGCTACTTTCGGTTCGGTATACCCGACCCAAGTCTTTCCGCCTGAAACGAGGATGTCATGCTTTTTGATCGCAGGAACGGAAAATCCACTCCCCGTCACGAGCTGTCCGAGATCGACGAAAAGGCTCCCGAGAAAAAGTCCCGCAAGGACAATAATCACCGCCAAGAGATTCTTTCGGTCTTGTCCAAAGCGGGCGATGACGGATTTCAGTTCGGATAATTCCATAGGGAGAGGATTCGTAAATTAGAGTGCTTCATCGAGATCGGTCAGGATGCTGCAGGCCGGATAGGAACGCTGCTCACTCACCGGAAGCGCCGCCCCTCTTTCCAGGGCCCTTTCACGGAGCTCGTTCAGGGCATAGAGGCGGCCAGCTGGGATGAGGCGATAGTCTTCATGGCCGATCGCGAGATATTCTTCGGAAAACGATTTCAGGCCAACGCCGACCCCGAGGCTGAGCACGAAGAGCGCGGAGAGAAAGAGAGTTCGGGAAAGTCCCGGAAAACGGCGGAAAGCGCCTTCAAAGTTGGTCCGGATATCGCGGTAGTCATGAGAAAGCTCGTCGACCGTCGGCCGCCATGAAACGAGGCGTTCTTTGAGTCGTGCGATGCGCGTCTTGAGGGTCGATTCCATAGTCCGGCAGACTAGCACGAGGCGGGCTTTGGTGACAAGCGCCTGTCTAGAGCCGCGTCAGATCGTCTAGTACGTCATCGAGTTCGGCCAAGGGACGGATGCCCTGGCCATCGGATCGGAGCGATGGATGCCTGAGCGTTTCCCGCACCACCTGAGGGGCCGTTTCGAGCGAGACATGATGGATGAGTTCGCCATTGACCGAAACGTTGGGACCATCCTCGCAATGGTCGAAGCAGTGTGGGTACTCGCGGACCGTCGCTTCATCGTAGAGTTCTGCCTGGAGCCGTTCAAAGATGGCGCACGACCCGCGGCTTGCGCAGGTTTTGTGGACGCAGACTTTGATGATGGCCTTTTCGGTCATAAGGCTCCCGGGGAAGATTCAGTAGCTGATCGCTCGCCGCCATTTGCGGTAAAGTGCGGTGCGCGGAACGTCTGAAATTCGCCGTACGTATTCCCATACCAATCACTGACCCAGCCTTCGCAATTCGTCGAAGCCGAGCAGGTAGCATCCCAGCCGGCGTAATCGCTCTGCATATCGCGCCAGTAATCGATGCCAACCTGCAGCCGCGCCGTCTCGGTAATATTCGCTTCGATCTCGATGAAATACTGATTGTCCGGATCGATCATGATGCGCGGTTCAGTCCAAGCATGATAGACGCGGAGCGGGGCCCGGCCAATATCGAGTGTGAGACGATCAGCCTGGCTTTGAGCAAGCGTGATCTCGCTCCGGCCTTCCGTTTCGCCGAACCACTCCGGTACACGCGGAAAAAGCCGTCCGACAAAATGATCAGCATTGCGCGGATCGATTTCGGCAACGCTACGCTCACTGCCATCAGCGTGTCGCTCGATGATGCGGAATGTGCGGATTTCAACCCGCGGAATCACGGCGCTTTCGTCAGAACATGGTACAGCCGTAGCGGCATTGATCCAACCGACGAGGGTCGTATATCCCGCCGGGACGCGTTCGAAATGGATGGTTTCCCGTTCCCAGATCGCCCCGTGCGGCGCGCTCCCCGGCCAGACCGAAGACGTCTCACATTTCACATCAAGCGGCGTGACAAACTGTGCCCGGATGAGGACGAGCGTGACGACGGCAATGATGACGAGACCGGCACGGATGGCGATAGTCATGGACGCATGCTTAGGGCAGAAAATCATTCAAAAAACCACCGATTATCACGGGAATATAATCGAGTCCCTTAGGTTGACAAATATCCCATATTCCAGTAGAATAGTCAAACGTTCATTCCCAATTTTCCCACCAGCGCACCATGAAAGGACGCGTACCATGCTGAACTCTCTCGTCATCCGCAAGGGCAGCTCCATCGGGGCTCACAGCTACGCCCTCGAACTCGACCACCGTCGCGCCGGGCTCCAGGCCCTCTACGAAGAACACAGTGCGGGGCCGAACGGCGACTCCTTCAAGTTCGGCGAGCTCATCGGCGACTACATCTCCCGCGGCGGAGAGATCCACTACGTCATCGATGACACCGGCGAGGTCGTGGGCAGCGCCTACGTGCTCGGCTCCCGCTCGCTCCTCCAGAACCTCTGGCCGGTCGAGCGTCTCTTCGTCGCCAAGTCGCTCGGCAGCGAAGATCGCTTCATGGTCGCCCGGGCGCTCATCGAGAGCGTGACCGAGTCGGCCACGGCTGGCGCCGCCGGACGTTCGGACGCCATCTGGCTGCAGGTCTTCATCCCGACCGGCGCCCTGATGCATCCCGAGAGCCAGCCGATCTACGGTGCGCTCGAGGCCTCTGGTTTCCGCGGGGTCGGCATCAACAGCGCCGAACTCTGGATCCGCTTCATCGATCCAGCAGCGACCGAGCGCTAGCGGCCCCAATCGCCACGGGTGTCACAGCCATCACCGGCCCTGGAGACTCAACAACTCCAGGGCCCTTTCTTATCCCAAGGAGAAAATCCCATGCCTGAAGTCGTCTTCCGAAGACTGACCCTCGTCATCCCCGGTCTCGACGAGGCCGGATCCTATGACGAGGAGCGGGTCTTTCCCATCCTCTCGAACTGGCTCCGCCGGCATACGGGCACGGTGCCCGGCATGCCTGATCCGCCGATCTACGTTGGCGAAGGCAAGGCTCGGGCCTACCGGATCTTCTTCCTCGACGGTGAACGTGTCGCAGCCATGCTCACGCTCTCGATCTACTTCGATGCCGCTTCACCCACCAGCCTCGCCGGACTCGTGACGGAAGCCTATTGGGGCGATGTGCGCGACATCAAGCCGCTCCTCGAAGTGCTGACCACGGTCGGGACGCGGCTCGAACTCGGTTCGATCATCGTTCCGAGCCGCGAGGCCGCGCATCAGCGGCAATTCGCCATGATGGGCTACGCGCCGCATGCGGTCGTGATCTTCTCCGGCGAATCCCTGACGGACCCGGCCCACTACTACCGGACCTTCCTCCCGAGCCGCTAGAGCGATCGCCTACCGGGAGAACGCCTCATTTCCCCTGACAGAAACACTTTCTGCCAGGGACTTTTTTTACTTAATGTATTGACAAATATCTTATTTTGCGTTATAAATGCAAGCACCATTCTTTCACAACCCCTAGCGAAAGTGAGTCGCAATGAATCGTCGTTCGGCCTTTCCCGCGGTCATCCGGTCTTTTCATCTCCCTCGCGCCGATGAGATGGCGCTCCAGACGGTTCGTTCCACGCTCTCCCCTGAGTCAGAACGCAATCTCGGAGCCCTCCTCCATCTCTTCGGTACCGAAGTCGGGACGCGCCGCCACAGCTTCGGCTATTCGCCGACCGCTGCCACCAGTCGCTGGATGCTCCTCGCGAGCACTCAGGATTCGGATGAAGTGATCGGCTATGCTGCCTCGGTCACGCTGGACCTTTTCGGCCAGTGCCACGGTCTCATCACCGATCTCGCCGTCCTGCCCGAATACCGGCGCCAGGGCGTCGCGCAGTCGCTCATCGTCGGAGTTGGCGGCATCTTTGCGGCGCATCAGGATCCGCGGGTCACTACGATCGCAGCGATCGTCCCGGCGCGTCGCCATAGTGCGCTCGACACCTTCATCATCGCCGGCTTCGAGGTGATGGCCCAGGGTGACGAGTGTCTCTTTCACCTCCCCATCAACCACCGCGCTCCGGCGCACTGCTAGCCCACGAGGAGAACTCATGGCACACCAAAAAGACGGGCGCAAGAAGCCCAACTTCGCGAGCTACCAGCATCCGCCCAAGAAGTCTGGCGAAGCGGCCCGAAAGGCCCGCGAACGGAAGGCGATCGCTGAAGGGAAGCGCCGAAAGGCCATCGAGAACCGCACCAAGTGAACTGCTTCAACGAAGTTTGTTCGGCGGCCCGTCATGCAACATGATCGGCCGCTTTTTTCTTGCCTTGACGCGCTTTTCCGCGCATGGGATACAGGAGACACCGTTCTTTACGCACTCAAAGGAATCCCCATGTCAGTCAAACGCCGCGTCATCTATATTCGCGCGGCGCATCGGCCGCCGCTCTTCTTCCGTGTCATCGGCGGAGAATTTCATCTCATCGACCGGTTTTTCTATCCGGATGGGACGCCTCATCACGGGCACACTATCGCCTGCGGGGACCTGGTCGAAGTGATGATTCGCGACAAACTCCAGCGACTGCCGATCAACGAGTTTGTCGTCCTGAGTGACCTCCCCGAAGCGATCGTCAAAGCCGAAAAGCTTCGCGAGGAAGCGAAACGAAAACCGAGCCGCCGTTAGGCGTCCGTATGCAGCTGCATGCCGGGCGCTTTTATTTTTTTACCGGGAGTTCAGCAGAATTGAACAGCACAGAAAAATCCTCGCACCATGTGAGTGCGTAGCGGTATGTGCCAAGATCAGTGCCGGCAGGAATCGGATAATTGACATTGCCTTCGGTCGCCTTGAGGGGGCCGAGATCGACGAAGTCCGTCGCCTTGGTATCAGTGGCAAGATAGACGCGAAGGTCCGGTCCATTGATAGTCTTGTAGTTTTCGTAGCGGAGATAGCGGCCATCCCCATCGGTTACGACTCGGACAGTGCCCGAGGCGGGATGCGCGGCTGTCGGCACGATGGCTGCAGGCAAAGTGGGAGACTCCTGCAGAGAGGAAGTAGCAGATGACGGATTCCCCGGCGCTATGGGAAGTGGATCATCCAGAACCGTATGCATGAAAAGCGGAGCGAGCGCATACCAAAGGACGCCCGCCACAAGAAGCAAAAGGAATATGAAGATGCCTATCTTTTTCGTTTTCGACATGACCCTAGTATATCAGAGGCCTATCGAGTTCCGACGAGGAAAAGATCGCGTCGATGAGCTCGGCACGCCCCTCACCGGTCTTGGCCGAGTGGCGGATGACCCGGGCCGGCGCGAATTCTTTTTCAAATAAGCGAAGGTTCGCTTCGATGTCGGCACGGCGTCCCTTGTCGCATTTGTTGGCAAGGATGACGACTTTCCGGCCGTATTCAGTAAGGAGCTTGAACGTTTCGCGGTCGGAATCTTTGGCACCGATCTCGGCATCGACGATGAGGACGGCGGCGCGGACATCAATCCTCATATCCGCGGCAAACCAAGAGATATAGCCAGCCATTTTCTTGCGCAGAGCGCCCGGTACATGGGCATAGCCATAGCCCGGGAGGTCAGCGAGGTACCAGTCCCCGTTTACGAGGAAGTAGTTGATTTCCGTTGTCCGTCCGGCCCGCTTGTTCGCATGAGCCAGATCTTTCTGTCTGGTGAGGCTATTAATGACACTCGACTTTCCGACATTTGAGCGGCCAAAAAATGCCACCGTCGGAAGTGATGGTTTGGGTAGTCCCTCGGAGCCGATGACTCCTTTGACGAATGTAGCGGTTCGGATTTCCATGAGAAATATGACAGCAATCAGCCAGGCATCATATTGACAGAGAACGCAGCCTATGGCAAGGCGCAAAGGACGAATATGATGAGTGATGATTGACAAATATGTCCGCCTATCGTATAACTCATTTCAAGCAATTTAACATCCATCCCCACCTTGCACGTAGGAGGAAGCATGAAGACACTCGAAGTCCCTGTCTGCCGCATCGTTCGTCACCTCATGCCGCCCGCGCCGCACGATGACGCGGTGAAGCGCAAACTCGTTCGGCGCATGCATCCGGACGCTGTCCAGAGCTGGGCCAAGCTCTATGACGAACAGCGGCTCTACCCCATCGGCCCACAAGCCTACGAAGACTTGTGCTCCCGCGAGAGCCATCAGCTGTTCTGGGCGATCGAGCCGAGTGGCAAGCGGCGCGTCCTGGGCATGATGTTCTGCACTCCGATCTGCCTGCTCGGAAACCGCTTCGGGGTGATCCATGACTTCATCGTCAGGCGCGATTTTCAGCGCCAAGGTATCGCCGAGGTGCTGCTCGAGTCGGTGATCGCCTGGACGCGCGAAGAAGCGCATGCCAGGGGCACGCTGCCGATCCACACGCTGCAGACCTGTGTTTCGCTGCAACTCACCGCCGCTACCAGCTTCGTAGTGAAGCATGGCTTCCACCGGATCACGCAGGACGATGACGCCTACTACGAGCTCGACATCCTGCCGGATGCTACGAAGCGCCTACTCCCCGTCCCGCTCTGACCGGTATGGAGCGATTTGAAAGACCCGCGTGGCTACTGCCACCCGGGTCCTTTTCTTTGCGAGCGAATCCTTAGTTGTCGTCCGAACCGCGTCCGCGGCCACGGCCCTTGTGATCGTCATTGTCATCATTTTCAGACTCGTGCTTTTTCAGTCCGAGCTTCTTTAGAAGGCTGGAACCACGCTTGTTGCCACGGATGTTCTTGATCTTTTCACGGAGCACAGCACCCGTCGTCGCATCGATCCGGAAATCGCCGCGCTTGAGGCCGTCCGTCGAAATGATACGCACTTTCCATGTCGCCTTGCCATGTTCACGCTCGAGTTTCGCCTTGCGGACCGAGCCAGCGAGCTTTCCCTGCGCGATCGCAATCGCTTGCTCTTTGGTCACAGTGACATTGGCCGTAGACACGGACGAATGAGTGTCATCCGCACTGCGGCGAGCCAGAGCCGGCGCGGCCGGTGCGGCGATAGCGATAACCATGGCGCCCAAAACGATTTTCTTCAACATAGTGTGTTGATGTGAATATTTACGCTGCAACCATAGGTCGTTTCGCGCCAAGCAAATCTTTCAGAGCCGCCGAAACGCTTTGACAATGGAGGAAAATCCCTGAATAATAGGACATTCTTTCCCAATCCAACCAGGAGAAGCCGCCATGGAAATCCTCCGCATCCTCGTCGGCACTATATACGACATCGGCCGGGTCATGTCGGCGCTTTCACTCCTCGCCGGACTCGTGTACCTCGCGAGAGGCGTATCGCTCGATAGCGAGATCGACGGGGCCGCAGCAGTCACACACTTCGCGCTCGGCATCCTCTTCGGAGTGATTGCCCGCATCTTCCGGCGCTATGCCATCTAGCTGACTCGAGGGAGCACTGCATGCCGACCAATCCTGCCCCCGCGTTCTTCCGCGAGTTGTACGAGCTCTACCGGCTGACCTATTTCGTCTATCTCGCTGGTGACGAGCTCCGGATAACTGACCGGGATCACCCACTCCTCCGCTATCTCTCCGATCTGGATGCTGCCCCGATCGGTCGCGAATTCCTCCGGGAGTTCGCGGACTATGACGGGGATGACCCGCCAGAGAGCGTCATCCGACTCGCCCTCAGCCGCTATCACGCGGCGCTGACCCAGGCGAGTCAAAGGTAGCGCCTTGCCGCTCGTGAACACTTCGCCGCCTCGTCCCCATACGCTGGCGGCTTTTTCTTGACTGGATAGAGCAAACGGGGTACAGTAGCGCGTTGCTTCACCGAAGCGATCAGTCGCCACTTTCGGCTACTGCCCGTTCCTTTCCACTACCCTCCCACCGACAGGAGTCTTCCATGGACATCGTCCTCCCAGCAGTCGCTCTCTACGCTCAGCTCGCTTTCGGCGTCGTCCTCGACCAGCACGAGATCACCATCCTCCCTGCCAAGGTCGGGACCGTCCCCATGGCAAACGGGGCGATCGGCCTCCTCTACGAAACGCCCGAATGCGCGGCTTCCGGCTCTTTCACCGGCGACGAGCGGGGCGGCACGCTCTATCTCGAACACGTCCGGACCGAGCTCTGGGAAACCGATTTCGGCACCACCGACCGGTTCAAGGGGTCGCGGCCCGACGGCACGCCGATCCTCGTGATGCCGACTTCGTAGCGATGATCCCCCAGGATACCGACTCACCTTCCCCGTCCCAGACCCAAGGAGTACTCAAAGTGAAGAAGCACCGCAATCACTCCCCCGACGCTGTCCAGGCCTACCGCTGCCACCACGGCTGTTCGAACGGCACCGCCCGGAATTTCCCGGGCGAACCGATCCGCGACCGTGGCTGCATCGATTGCCTCCACAAGCGGCAAGGCAGTCTCCTCCATGTGCTGCGCCGCCTCCTCACGACGCGCGAGCAGCAGGCCGCGCTCCAGCGCTACATCGAGGCCTCGCAGGCGCTCGCGAAGCAGCGCGACCGGGAGCCGAAGCATCACGCCCGGCGGCATTCCACTGGCGCATCGCGTCCCGCGCGGGATCGCCGGCCGTCGCCACGTCTCCCGCGCCCCGAATCCCGCCCGTCTGTCGCCGGCGCTCAGCGCTGACACCGGCCCGTAGGGAGCACATCTTCCGCCCCAGAGTTCACACCGGACCTGGGGCGTTTTCTTTTACTACAAAGTGATCCGTTCGAACGGTACGGGTTCACCATAGAGTTTGGCGGCGACCGATTCGGTGCTCGGCGCGATATCGGTCAGGAGATAGCGGCGCGTACTGTTTTTGGAAAGCTGGGAAGCAATTTCTGGATGCTGATTGAGGTAATCAGCGAGCTTGGCCGGAACGATTTCAGCCTGCGAGACGATGGCCCTGCGCTCACCGACAATGCTCTGGATTTCTGATTTGAGATACGGATAATGCGTGCAGCCGAGGACGAGCGTATCGATATCGGCCGAAAGGAGCGGCGTCAGGTAATCGCGGAGGATCGGCGGAGCATATTGCAGTGCGTCGTTTTCGATGAGCGGAACGAGAAGCGGAGCGGCCTGTTGAATCACCTCTGCCGCTGGTGAGAGCTTGCCGATCTCGCGCTCGTAGGCCCGTGAAGCAACCGTCCCCGATGTCGCGAGGACACCGATGCGGCCGGACTGCGTCAGTTCCACCGCTGCTTCGGCCGCCGGGATGAGTACGCCGAGGACGCGCCGCTCAGGGAAATACTTGGGGAGATATTCCCCCTGGATTTTCCGGAGCGCTTCAGCCGAAGCCGTATTGCAGGCAATGACGACGAGCGCGCAGTCTTCCTTGAAAAGGCGTTCGACAGCTTCGCGGGTAAATTTGTAGATCGTCTCCTCTCCGCGATTGCCGTACGGAACACGCGCCGTATCCCCGAGGTAGACATAGTCATACTCGGGAAGTGCCTGAACGAGACCATGCGTCACGATGAGGCCGCCGAGGCCGGAATCAAAGATACCGATTTTCATAGCGCCGCGCCGCCTGATTTCCGGGAGCGGATATGGGCGACAAATACGGCCACGCCGACAATCAGCACCGTATCAAATAAGACATGGAGCGGCACGAAACTCCGCGGACACTCTCCCGCACCGCAAACGCCGCCGTAGGACACGAACGGGAAAGGAAAACCGGCGATGACGCCTCCCTGGCTGACCGACAAACCGAGGGTCAGCGCAAACGGCACCGCCTGTGCCAAAAGACCGATCAGGATAACAAACCAGAACGACGATTCGGAAACGATTGACTGGATATTGAGTTTCATAGGAATCATGGTTTCTTCTTGGCGGAAGCGGGATGCTTCATTTTCATATACACACCGCCGACCCGGAGCTCGTCCAGCATCTGCCGGAGACGCTTTTCTTTGGTGGCTTCCTGTTTAGCTTCACTCATCCACATCAGGTAATCGTTGCGCTGGTACGCGGGCCGCGCTTCATAGTCAGCCATCAGTCCGGACGCCATGAGTGCTGACTTCACAAACGCTGGCATCGGATAACGTTTTCGCTTTGTCATATGGGAGCCGCGTGTCAGGATGGATAACGCTTTTTCATATCAGCGACAGAGCGTTTGATGAGTTTCGAGAGCACAGCAGTATCGATATCCGACAATCGTTTGATATAGATGCAGGACCCGCCGCTCACTTTGTGCTTTCCGAGATTCTTCAACAGCGCTCCGTATTCCTTGAATCCCGGCATGATGTAGACGGTCAAGTTATGTTTGCGTGGCGAAAACCCCGTGAGCGGCCAGTCGCCTTTCTGGGCGCTTCGTTCCGACTCATAGTGATACTTTCCATACCCGACGATCGCTTCGCCCCACATGACCGGCTTTTCAGCCGTGGCAGCGGCAAAGAGCTCGAGAAGTGCGAGGCTGTCAGCCCGTTTCTTTTCATCTTCGATCCCTTTGATGAACGCCAGCGCGCTCTTTTTTGTTGCCTTGGTCTTCAGCTCGGCCATAGCGACGAACTAGCTACCGATGATGCCACTCACGTACTGGCCGATATAGTACGGCCAGAGGAGCACCGCGAGGAGTCCCTTCCCGAATGAGAGATCGAGGAATCCGATCGTGAAGCGCCACGCAGCAAACCACGAGAACGCCGTGAAGCTGTGATTTTCTACCTTTACCTTGTCCATAAAGCGATTGGCTTAATGATAAAGACGCTGGCACCGCCATCATAGCACGAGAATAGACACGCTCTCATAAATGAAAAGCTCCCCGTCTCGCGAATGCGAAATAGGGAGCGAAGCGATCGGCGGCCCGGGTTCAGTTGTGCGCATCAGTCACATGATGCGGCGGGTCGATGGGGAAGAGCACCGGGTGAGACCGCGGGTCGAAGACATCATTCACGATGACGCCCATCCCAGGGTTGGCGAGGATGAGCTCGAGCGCCGAGGGGTGCCGGTACACGCCCTGCGGCGGATGCCAGAACCCGGAACGGTCGGCGCCGCTTTCTGCGCAGTAGGAGCGCAGGCACCCCACATAGGTGATCGGGTCATCGCGGTAGCGCACCGCGTCAGGATGCTTCGGCACATAGGCCGGGTCCTCTGGCGAGTAGAGCGTCACCGGATCACTCGGGTAGATGGATCCGCCGCACCAGGCGCAGGGAATCGCAAGCCGGTTGATGCAGTCCGTGCACCAGTGCGGCAGCTGGTCGCCGAGATGCATGAGTTCCGTGCCATCGTCGCCGTAGGCGCTGAGCCATCCAAAGACACGGGTCCGGTGGCCGCAACGCGCCTCGCGGTAGCGCCGGTACACCCCGGTCTGGTCAAGGATGAGACCGAGCGTGACGAGCGGATGCCGAAGAGCGATCGGGGCGACGCTCCGGACACGCCGGGCAAAAAGCGACTGAAACATGGACGCACCTCTTTCTGGTTGGTAAGGAATGTGCCGTTTGTATAGCAAGGAAGGGCCGACTGGTCAATCAGCCCATACGTCTATCTTGACATCCGGCGCTTGGCTGCTATGGTACTCCCATGCTTGGAGCATCCCGCCCCAGCACGCACCCACGGAGACCCATCGTGATCAAGAACATCGTCGTGGGCGATATCACTCGCCCGACCAATTCTGCCGACATCATCATCGGCATGAACAGCACCCTTTCGGACGTCCTCGGCATTGGCCGGCGGTTCGTCGACAAGATTGCGGCCATTCACCCGATCGTCCGTGGTAGTGTGCTGAGCTTCGAGTTCACGCCCGAACGGCACCTGCACATGATCATCTGTCACGACATCGGCGAGGCCGGCTGGATCGATGCTGACCGCGAAGTCCGCTTCGGCATGGACTATCTCTGGCACACCGAACGCGCGCGGCGCTACTCGATCGTCCAGATCGGCACCGGTCGTGTTGGTCGGCGCGATGGTGCAGACCCGGCGGCCATCCGCTCGGCCATGGCAGCGAGCTTTCTCCCCGTCGACCTCTATGTCTACGATCCGGGCGTACACGAAGCAGTCGCCACCGCTCACCAGGCGCCGCTCCGCGCTTTCCGCGCGTGGCACCCCGTGCTCGGCGAAGAACGCATCGCCGCTTGACGCCTCTCGCCAGCAACCGCTGGCTTCACAGACGGCAGAGTCACAACCGACCCTGCCGTTTTTCATTTTTTGACGTCAGGATAGGGATGCGGTAGCTTCAAAGCAATACCTTACCAAACGGAGGCCACCATGGTCGTCAAGAGAAACGAAAGGATTCGCCACCTAGAAACGGCCATCTACCAAGTCGCGATCAAAGAAGCGGCCGGACGCTTTGCTGAAGCGCTCTTTATCGACGAAACGCTGTCATCCCTCCGGCTCACCGCCGCCGAATTCGAAAGCGGGAACTGGGCCATACCGGACGTCTACGAGCCGGTCATCCTCCGCATCACGGCCGAGATCCTCGTCCACCATAAGTACGAGCTCTCGGATGTCCAGCTCCGCGAAGCGCTCATCCGCGGCGCCGAGCGCGCCGATCGGCTCATCGTCGAGGGCGAGCCGAGTGAACCGGATTCACGGACCGTCCCAAGCTTGATCGTGCGTACCGGACGCCGCTTCAACTGGCTGCACTTTGAATGGAAGGCCGCGGAATGAAGCACTCACCCGCATTCGCCACCCTGCCCACTCGGGCCCGGTGGCTTTTTCTTTTCACCCTATTTCGTTTCGGAGTGAATCCAGTCGGTATAAGCTTTGTTGGCCTCGACTTCGAATTTCATGATGCACGGGGTCTCGTAGGGATGGATGTCCTCAACGGCTTTCTTCACTTTCGCCCAGTTCGATTTTCGAGTCTTCACGATAGAAACGATTTCTTTGCTATTCGTAATCTCGCCTTTCCACCAGTAGGCGCTCTCGATCGGGAAATAGTTCGCGCACGCGATGAGTTTATCACGGAGCAAAGACTCAGCGACCTTCTTCGCCGCCCGCATATCCGAATGCGTGATGTAGATGATAATGAATTTCATAATGTTATTCACTTAATGTAACCAATCATGCGAACTATTTGATACAATGTATCGCCAATCACCAATCCAATAGGACCTAAAACAACGTAAAATCCAACTTTAAAGTTTTCACTTGACGGCCAGTTTAATTGAACTATGTAACCCAACCATCCAACCAGAAACATTCCCATCAGGATGATTAGATTTGTATATAGCTGTTTTGCTGTTTTAATTATTTCTTTTTGATCATCTTCAGAATCTACGGTCTTTGAAAAACTTAGAAGTACGGCAATAATAGCAAGGATAAATCCTATAATTCCGGCTTGGACATTTATACTCTCAAATAATTCTATTAGGCCAGATGGATAAAGTGGGATACAAATTATGCCAATTAAAGCAGAGATGAGTAATGTGTACATTACATTACCCAGTCCATTGACTACTGAATCGACTGGATGTAGTTTCATTTGCTAAATATAAGAAACAACCTACGCCTCGGTTTTATCTGGTTCACCCTCTTTCAGAACAACTATGGGGCATCAGTCGCAGCAATCTTCACGGGGTCAGGGAGCTTGGGCGCTTTGGGGAAATTGACGAGCGCCATGACGAACAGAATGAGGGTAAAGACGAATGGGATATGGTGGTGCGAGAGCGTCATGAGGAACGAAAACAGGAACGGCACCGGGAGGAGATAGAGTGCGGCGAGGTAGCCCCTAGCGTAGCGAAGCGTGTGTCCCTGAATATGGGCCGCAGCCATGACCACCAGCGCGCCGAGGAGCGCATAGGCGAGATAGCCGATCCAGAGCCCGGCGTAGACAACAAGCGGCAGCGCGTACATGACGAGGTAGATCCCCTTTTGGGCGACATCGCCGATCTGACTCACCCAGTAGGCGAATTTCTCATCCGTCACGACGATTTTCTTGTCGAACTGGAACTCCGAGAGAGCAAAGACGCGCGTCTCGCCGCGATCAGGGTGACGGAAGCCGATCTCGGTCTCGTTCGCGAGGATGAGCGTGTCGCGGTCGATGAAAGCCTGCGGCGAGAGAATCGCCCCCGGCTCTATGACGGCGAGATGCCGCGGCAATCCGTCGATCCGGCAGTCGACATAGGCTTTCCGACACTGCGGCCGCTGCTTCCACTCGAACGGGATCGGGAAACCGACGGGCCCGTGATGATTGCTCGAGAGCCGGCCATTTTCAAACGTCAGGACGAGATCATGGTGATACATGCCCTCGAGTGCCGACGCGCGCCGCTGCCAGTCATGCGAATCAAAGTAACGAGCCGTGCCAAAGAGACCCGTGATCGCGACCAACGACAGGCCGAGAGCGAGCACAAGGACGGACAGCGAGTAGAACGCCATCCCCTGACTCGCGGTGAAACTCCGCTCGATGAAGAAGTCCGGGCGGTAGACAATGCGTTTGATTCGGTCGAACATAGTGGTATTTGTGTGATAAAGCGGGG
>CAZTYU010000010.1:0-40448 GCA_964617535.1 uncultured Bdellovibrionales bacterium
GCTGCCCCAGTTTTTTTCGCACCACTATTGTATCACAGCGCTTGCAGGGAAGACCTTCGCGACCATAGACGTAGAGCGTTTTTTGAAATCCCCCTGGCTTCCCTGAGGTATCACGAAAATCCCCGTCCGTCGTCCCGCGGAGACGCACCGCTTCTCGAAGCACTTCTTTCATCGCCGTAAAAAGTCGCGCTCGTTCGGTCCGCGCGATCTTGGCGACGACGCGGAGCGGCCTGATGCCGGCGCGGTACAGCATCTCGCTCCGATAGATATTGCCGATACCAGCGATCTTGTCTTGCTCGAGGAGTAGCGTCGCAATCTGTTTACGCGCATTCTTCCGAAGCAGCGTTTCGAAGAAATCGAGGTCGCACTCGCCAGAGAGCGCATCGCAGCCGAGGGAGGCGATCGACTTCATCGCCTCAACTTCGGACGTCGCTACGCAGTCGATCCAGCCGAATTTCCGGAGATCGGAAAAGTCGACCCACGAGCTGTCCGTGAAATCGATGCGGTGATGAATGAAGCGATTCATCGGATCCTGCCACTCTTTCGCGTCCTGATTGGTCGCATCCTTGTAGAGGAGATGACCCGACATCTTGAGATGAATGACGAGCGAATAGCCATTGTCGAGATCGATGACAATGTGCTTGCCGATCCGTCGCGCACCGAGCACGGTCCCACCGACCGCGAGTTTCGATAGTTTCTTCAGGCCCGGTTTCACCTGCTTCTCCCAATCCGACCAAAAACCGGCAATCCGCTTGCCGGTGATTTTCTTGGCAATCTGACTTGTAACCGTCTGGACTTCGGGGAGCTCGGGCATAGGTTTGTAGTTCACACATCACATAATAGCTGACACGCTAGCCCTCTCCTAGCAACAGCCCATACCACTTGACTGATTATTTATTATGTGTTAATATGTTTTTTCCAGTACTTTACATCGGGGGAATTATGGCTTTCGACAGGGCTTTTGTCGATGAGATGGGCGTTTACCTACGTAAGCGACTCACCTCGAAGACAGCGATACTGAAAGCAGGCGGCGAACAAGCGCTCGCTCATTCAGCTGACGATCTCACCCGGATCCGGTATGCCCTCCAGCGCATCGCAAGCGGCCAGTACGGCCTCTGCGCTCACTGCGGCTCGAGCATCGCCGAAGAGCGACTGCGCAGCATCCCGGAAACTCCGTTCTGCACTGACTGCGCCCGTTCCATCGAAGCGCATTGAAGAGTCATGACACCAGCGTGTGTTCGTGACTCTTTTTCTTTTGTTCAGAAACGAAGTGACGGACCACGAAACCGCCCTGACCCTCCTCGAAACGCTCTCTCTCTTCTTCGGTCAATCGATCAATAGGGAAAAGTTTTACTGGAAAACGAAACGAAACCATTTGGACATCATCGAAAGTGATAACACCTCGTCCACGGAGAGAGACTTTGGCCGTCTCTGGCTTCGTCTGCCAGAGTGATGAATCCCGCGGCATTGGTTCACGTGAAGTCAAATGACCACCAGCGAAAGTCATTACCACTTTCGTAGTAGCGTTCACGTCTTTTCCAGAAAAACCTTCAAGCATCGCGACGCGAAATCCTGCTCCGCCATCGGCACGACAGAGTGTGGCGTCATCGCGAGAATTCTTGATTTCAATGTCCTTTTTATCAACGAGTAGCTCCATCACTCGAGTAAACGACTCGCTCCGACAATACAGTTCGGGATCATGGAGAATTTCAACAACAGCGTAAGCATCGCCTCGTTCAAATCCAGCTGCAATCAGATCACTTTCTAGATCCTCAATAGCTGTCTCTGGATCAGTTGCCGACTCCCCAAGTTTCCGAAAAAGGGCCGCGAGGCGACTCGCCTCACTCATCGGTTCATTCTGAGGAAAAGCTTCGATAGACATGCAGGAGAAAATTTATTCTCACTTAGATTTCTCCCCAATTATTCCCGATTTCAACCGAGACGGCCAGAGGCACCGAGAGCCGGTACACCCCTTCCATCGCCGTCTTCAGGTCACGGGCGAATTCCTCCGCACGCTCCTCATCGACCTCAGCGATGAGTTCGTCATGGATCTGGAGGAGGAGCCGAGCCGAATCCGAGTACTTGGCCTCGACGAGCTCGTGAGCCGCGAGCATGGCGAGCTTCATGATGTCGGCTGCCAAGCCCTGGATGGGCATATTGATCGCCATGCGCTCAGCGCCGCGCACCAACGCCTGATTCGTCGACTGGATTTCAGGGAGCGTCCGGCGCCGGCCGAGCGCTGTTTCGACATAGCCCTTCTCATGGGCAAATTTCCGCATGCCATCCATGTATTTCGCGACGCCAGAAAACTTCTTGAGATACTCCTTGATGAATTCGGCCGCTTTCTTCTGATCCATGTCGGTCGCCTGCGCCAGGCCATACGCGCCCATGCCGTAGATGATGCCGAAGTTGAGCGCTTTCGCTTCGCGGCGAAGACCATCACTCACGTCTTCGGGTTTGAGACCATGGACGAGCGCCGCGGTCGCTCGGTGAATGTCTTCGCCCTCGATGAACGCCCGCGTCATGTTCTCGTCACCCGACAGGTGCGCAGCGATGCGGAGTTCGATCTGCGAATAGTCAGCGCCGACAAGCCTCTTCCCTGGCGCGGCGATAAAACCGTCGCGGATGCGCGCGCCGAGCTCGGTACGAATCGGGATATTTTGGAGATTCGGATCGACCGACGAGAGCCGGCCGGTCGCCGCTACGTCCTGGCGGTAGGTCGTATGGAGCCGACCATCGGACTTCACCAGTCCCGGCAGCACATCGACATAGGTGGTTTTCAGTTTGAATGTTTCGCGGTATTCCTCGATCAGTTTCACGATCGGATAATCGGCACGGAGTTTCTCCAGTTCGGTCGAAGCCGTCGAATAGCCCGTCTTATTTTTCTTCACGCCCTCAGTCGGGATCGCGAGATCGACGAAAAGGACATCGGCGAGCTGCTTCGGCGAGTTCAGATTGAATTCCTTGCCGGCAAACTTGTAGATTTCTTTTTCGAGGGACTTCACCGAAGCATCAATTTCCTGAGAAAGCTTTTGAAACACGGCTGGGTCGAGCAAGACTCCCGCCTCTTCCATCGCAAAGAGCACCGGCACCAGCGGGAGTTCGATATCGCGAAGGAGTGTCACGACCGTATGTTCGCTGCCCTGCTCCGTGGCGAGCGCCTCGAGTTTTTTCCGGAGCGATACCGCAAGTGTTGCGACTACTTTTGCCCTTTCCGCGAGGGAGAGGCTGGTCCAATCCGCGCCGCTCTCTTCGATTACGAGCGTCTCGATATCCGAACGGTGGCCGGCCTGCAGGACGTACGCCGAAAGAAGGATGTCTTCGGAGATGCCCGAAAGTTTGATGCCAAGGCTCGCGAGTACATGCGCGAGCGCTTTCGAATCGATCGCGATTTTCTTTCGATCGGAATCAGCAAAGAATTCCGCCAGCGACTTGCCCGTCGACTCGTTCCAAATGACTTCGACCGCCCCGCCCCCCGTCGCGAGTCCAACTGCCTCGATGCCAGCCGCACCGAAAAGCGATGCATCCTTTTGGTTCGCGACAACGGCTACCGGCTCGGCGGGGAAAGAAGCGAGAAACGATTTAAGGTCTTCCTTGGTAGTGATGCTCTTAGCTTTCCTACTTGCCCGCTTTGCCGGTTTCGGATTCGCTGCGGTCTCCATACTGGCCGCGCCCGGGATGCGCTTCAAGAGACTGTAGAAATCAAGCGAATGGAGAAAATTTTCTATCGTCTCGCGATTGAAATCATGCGTCGCGCATTCCTCGAGTGCGAGTTTCACTGGTGCATTGGTATCAATTGTGCCGAGTTTCTTCGAGAGAAAAGCCATGTCACGATCCGCAGAAAGTTTCTCGCGCACCTTTGGCTTCACCCGTTCGAGCGCACCGTAGATATCTTCGAGCGAACCGAACTCTTGAATGAGATCCGTCGCGCCCTTTTCCCCGATTCCCCGGACGCCTGGTATATTGTCGGACGAATCGCCGCGAAGCCCCTTATAATCAACCAGCCGCTCCGGCGGAAAACCATACTTCTCGGTCACTTCCGAAATGCCGTAGAGCACCATATCCTTCAAGCCCTTTCGAAGCGTATAAACTTTCACATGCTCCGTCACAAGCTGCAGTGTATCGGTATCGCCGGTTACGATGATGGTCTCGACGCCAGCCTCCTCGCCCTGCTTCGAAAGCGCTCCGACGCAGTCATCCGCCTCATAGCCGGCGAGTTCATAGATCGGGATATTCATCGCCTGTACGAGTTCTTTCACTTTCGGGATCTGGGCATAGAGGTCGTCCGGGGCAGCGACTCGGGTCGCCTTGTATTCGGCGTAAAGATCATCGCGAAATGTCCCGCCGGGGAGGTCGAATGACGCCGCGATATAATCGGGCTTGAATTTCTCGATGACGGAAAAGAGTGTCATCGCAAAGCCATAGACGGCATGGACTGATTCCCCTGTTTTTGTCGCCATCGGCGGCAGGGCGTGATATGACCGGTGAATGATCGCATTCCCATCGATGAGCACGAGGAGTTTTCGCTTGGTGGCCATAATTGATATGACTAGTAAGACTTTAGACCAGTAATCTCGATACTCCGCTCCGTGTCCGAGAGCGTTTTCAGACGGATCTCGACACGTTCGTTCGGAACGAGCGAACCCAACCGCTCTGGCCACTCGAGAAAGACGATACCGGCCGGATCAGCACACCACTCGAGGAAACCAAGTTTCTCAAAATCCCCCGCGCCTACACGATACGCGTCGGCGTGATAGACGCGCCTGATTCCGGTCGCACTCGCATTCGGCAATTCGTATTGGTTCATGAGAACAAAGGTCGGCGAAGGAAATGGCCCGGAGGCGCCGAGACCGTCGAGCATGCCCTGCACCAGGGTTGTCTTGCCCGCGCCGAGATCACCGACAATCGTGACGAGCGTCTTCGGCAAAAGCGACTGGGCAAGCGATCGGCCGAAATCCTGAGTTGCTTCCTTGGACGATGTGATAGGCATAAAGAGAAGAAAACTTTCCTTTATTTTAGCCGAAATATGGCTTTTTGTGGAGGATATACGACGTCGGACCGCCCTCTCTCTTTAACCCAAGTCGGCGGTTTGACCGACGAGTGGAATCTTGCTAAGGTGGAGGACTTATCTGAACCCTTTCCCGCCCGTATGTCGCTCACGAAAGAAGCTCAATTCCTCGAACTCCTGAGGCCGGCCGCTCATCCTCTCATATTATTGCCGCCGCTTCCATCCCGCGATGCAGTCTCGAGCGGTATCGCGCTCGCGCTCTTTCTTTCGGCCCTTGGCAAGAAACCAACCCTCGCTGCCGATCGGATTGACGAACGGAAAGGCGATCTGGCTTTCCTTGCCTGGCCTGAAGCGACGCTTTCAACGATCTCCGGGGCACGCGATTTCGTCCTTTCGTTCAATACCGAATACAACAACATCCTCGATGTCCGTACCGAACGGCATGAGAAGGAGCTGCGTATCCACCTCACCCCCGAACGTGGCACGATCGATCCGCGCGACTTCTCTTTCATCCTTGCCAAATACAAGTTCGATGTCGTCATTACGATTGATGCCCCGGACAAGGAGGGTCTCGGGAAACTCTACGAGGAGAATCCAGATATCTTCTACGAGGTGCCGATCATCAACATCGATCGGCATTCGAACAACGAACAGTATGGGCAGCTGAACCTGGTCGATGTAACTGCTTCATCCGCCTCCGAAATCGTCGCTCATTACATCGAAGCCATCGGCAAAGAATTCATCGACACGCATGTCGCCGAAGCGCTCCTCGCCGGCATCATGGCCGCAACTGACTCCTTCCAGAAGAAAAACACGACGCCGAAGACGCTCGGCCTCGCCTCAAGCCTCATGGGACACGGTGCGGACCAGCAGAAGATCGTGAAGAACCTGTACAAGACCCAGCCGCTCCATATCCTCAAACTCTGGGGCCGCATCATGGGCAATATCCGATCGGATGATACGCTCCGTTTCATGTGGGCCCCGGTTACGCTCGAGGATCTCGTCGAATCGCGCTCGAAAAGCGATGACCTGCCGACGGTCCTCGACAAGATCAGGAGCAATTATGCCGGTGCGACACTCTTTGCGCTCTTCTTCAAGGAAACAGCGAGCTCGATGCGCGTCCTCATCAAGGCGCAGCAAGAGGACCGACTCGAGCGACTCCTCACAGTCTTTTCCGGGAGCCGGCTCACCGGCGACATGCTCGAGGGAACGCTGCCGGCCACCGATTTCGAAGCGGCCGAACGACTATTCACCGGATGGCTCGAAAGCGTCAGTGATAAAAGCAGCGAATAAACCGCCCGCTCCAAATGGAGCGGGACTTTTTTCTCCTCTTCGTTCGGAGAGAGGACGATTCGTCCCGACCGGACGAGAAAATGCTAGAATACGAACAAGAAATATCAAACACCCCTATGCCGAAAGTTAGCCGCCGCATCGTCCCAGCCGCCAGCGAGAAGACTCAGCGCGCTACCGATCTCCTGAAAAAGCTGCGCGAGCAGTCGATGGAAGACCGGGCGCATGCGCTCGCCGACCGGCTTGGGATCCCCTACCTCGATCTTCATCTGTTTCCTGCTGATCCGAAAGATGTCGCGCTGCTCCCTGAGGCGGATGCAAAACGTCTCAACGCCGCACTCTTCCGAAAAAACGGCAGCCATGTCTATGTCGGACTCGAAAATCCCGAGGATCCGGCTGTGCTCGAGTTCTTCCAAAAGCTCGCCAACGAGAACGGCTGGCGCATGACGCTCTCCGTCGTTTCCCACCAGTCGCTCGAGAAAGTCTGGTCCGGATATTCCAACAAGCCGCTCCTCGAAAGCCTCGACATCCTCCGTGTCTCACTGAAGGGTGACGATCTCGAACACTTTGAGAAGAACTTCGGTGATCTCCTGGCGCTCGGCAAAGAGAGCGCCTCCGTCTCGACCTCGCAGATCATCGAAATCATCCTCGCCGGTGCATCGAAAATGCGCGGGAGCGATGTTCATATCGAGCCAGCCGAAACGACCGCCCGGCTCCGCTACCGCATCGACGGACTCCTCCAGGATATTGGGGACTTGCCGCAGCACATGTACCAGCTCGCGCTCTCGCGTATCAAGATGCTCGGCGGCATGCGCATCAACGTCCGCGACCGCGCCCAGGATGGCCACTTCTCGATCCAGAATGGTGACAGCCGCATCGACATCCGCGTCTCGCTCATCCCCGGAAACCACGGCGAGAACATCAATATGCGCCTCCTCAATAGCGAAGACGTAAATGTCGACATGAACAACCTCGGCATCTATGGCCGCGCATTCGAAGAAGTCCAAAAAGCGATCGAGCGGCCGAACGGCATGATCCTCAATACCGGTCCGACCGGCTCTGGAAAAACCACGACGCTCTACTCCATCATCAACAAGATCAACAATCCCTCGATCAAGGTCATCACCGTTGAAGACCCGATCGAGTACAACATCGCCGGCATCGTCCAAACCGAAGTATCCAAAGACCGCAACTATACCTTTGCCGCCGCGCTCCGGGCCATCGTCCGCCAAGATCCGGATGTCGTCCTCGTCGGCGAGATCCGCGATGACGAGACCGCCGACGTCGCCGTCTCGGCCGCGCTCACCGGACACCTCGTGCTCTCGACACTCCACACGAACAACGCGACGGCAACGGTCGCCCGCCTCCTCGAGCTCGGCGTGAAGCCGTCGCTCATCGCGAGCGCCATGAATATCATCATCGCGCAGCGACTCGTCCGCATCCTCTGCGACGAATGCAAAGAGCCGTACCTTCCCGCCGCGAGCACGATTGAAGCGGTCCAAAAGCTCCTCGCGATGATCCCGGAAAAGGCAAAGATCAAACGTTTCGAGAAAATCGAAGTCCTCTACCGACCAAAAGGCTGTGTTCACTGCAACTTCAGCGGCTATTTCGGTCGCAAAGGCATTTTCGAAGTGCTCCCGATGTCGCAAGAAGTAAAAGACCTCATCTCTGAGATGGCAACTGAGAAAGAGATTTTTGACGCGGCTGTAAGGGACGGCATGGTGACGATGGCGCAAGACGGGCTCATCAAAGTGATCGAGGGACACACGACCATGGACGAAGTCTGGGCGGCATCAGGCAAGGAAGACACGCTCCGCGAACTCTACGAGACTTTCGATGACAAGGAGCTCGATGATGACGCTGTTGAGACAGGATCAGATGAATCAGCGACTGAAACATCTACGACCCAACCTCCAGAAGAGACAGCGAAGGCGTAGTTGAAACGAGTATAAAAATTTCAAAGCCCGAGTGGTCACGTACCACCCGGGCTTTCTTTACGGCTCTTCGCCGCCTGCTGAGCCGATCGACTCAGGGATTGCAGTTCACCGGGCGACCGTTGACGTCGATGTCCCAGATGATGGAGCCATAGGCCCCGTAACGGATCGCGAACGCTTTCCGGCCAGCGACGCAGATGGGCTTCACCTCGTCCGGGACGTCAGCCGTCGGAAATGGAACCTTCACGCTCGACATGAGCAGCTCCATCTCCTTGATCGCAGCCGCCTGCCCAGCGTTCAGCGCGGGCTGAGCCGGGGCGGCCTTCTTCGCCGGCTGGGCGAAAGCAGTGCTCGCCATGACGATGGCGAGAAAGCACGCCGCAAACAACGAACGCTCCATAAGAAACCTCTCCTCTTTTGTTCCGCTACCGGGGAACGATCGGCCATCAGTCGATGGTGGTTGGAAAAGAAAATTCCTCACCTGTAGACAAGGCCCTGGGCATGGGAGCCCGGGGAATGGATTGGTGTCGAGGTGTAGCGCAGCCGGAACCACCCTACCCGATCTTGACTTTAGCCGAAGCTAGACCCCTCCTAAGCTGAAGAGAAAAGATAGAACTCTCCAGTTGTCTACATGTGAGGAATTTCCAAAGGAACTGGGAACACGAAAAAAGAGGTTTTTATTTGAAAAACTAGGATAGCACGGCTTTTGATAGCTGTCAACCCCGTTACAAAATTGCGCTTTTGTGGCTGAAAAAAGCCTTGATTTACCAATCACCTGTTTCTGACCGGCTGCATTTTTTAGCAAATCGACTCTTTTTTGTAACGGGGTCAAGTAGTGGTAGAATATCATTGTCTAAACCTGTTATCTGTGGCTTTTTTAAGCCAAAAGTAAGCTGTATGCTGAACACGACCGAACACACCGAGGAAGACGTGGTAATCGAAAATACACTGCGCCCCCGAGGATTCAGCGAATACATCGGGCAGGAGAAAACGAAGAAGAACCTCGAGATCTTTATCCAGGCAGCCAAAAAGCGCGGCGAAGCAATCGATCACGTACTCCTCTACGGACCGGCCGGACTCGGCAAGACGACACTCGCTCACATCATCGCGCGCGAGATGGGCGCCGGCATCAAGGTGACAAGCGGGCCAGCAATCGAACGCGTCGGCGATCTTGGCTCTATCCTGACCAATCTCGAGCCAGGCGACGTGCTCTTCATCGATGAAATTCATCGGCTCAACAAGTCGATCGAGGAAGTGCTCTACCCCGCAATGGAGGATTACAAGCTCGACATCATTATCGGCAAAGGTCCGGCCGCCCGAACCATCCAGCTCGACCTGCCGCGCTTCACGCTCATCGGCGCGACCACGCGGCTCGGAGCCCTCACCAACCCGCTCCGAAATCGTTTTGGTTCGATCCACCGGCTCGAGTTCTACACAGCCGACGAGATCGAAGAAATCGTCCGGCGCTCTGCTGGTATCCTTGGCGTCACGCTCGACGAACTCGGCGCCCGTGAAATCGCTGGCGCGAGCCGTCGCACACCGCGTGTCGCCAATCGCATCCTGAAACGCGTCCGGGACTATGCCGAGGTGCACCACGATGGCGTCATCACGCAGTCGGTCGCGAGCGAGGCGCTTGCCCTCTTCGAGATCGACCGGCTCGGACTCGAACCTGCAGACCGCACCGTCCTCACTGCTATCGTCGAGAAATTCAAGGGCGGGCCGGCTGGACTCCAGGCCATCTCAGCGATCACAAGTGAGGAGATGCATACGATCGAAGACGTCATCGAGCCGTACCTCATCCAGATCGGTTTCCTCGCCCGGACACCGCGCGGACGCATCGTCACGCCCGAGGGCTATCGGCATCTCGGTCTCGAACCGCCATTTGGCATCGAAGAAAAACTTCTCTAAGCGTTTGCGAGCCGCTATACTGGAGAAAACAAAAGTCCATGCAACTTTTCTTCGGTATCACATATCTCCTCTTCTTCGCCGGCGTCGTCATCGCAAGCCTCTTTATCATGTTTCATCTGTCGCGATACTCGCTAAACCGGCGGCTTGCAGTCGGTATGACCGGCATTTTTGTTGTAGTCACAGCGATCCTGCTCTGGTCGAATAGCGCACTTTTTTTCAACCTTCCGCTCGAGACCCTACTCCTCCCCGTTAACCTCTAGGTATGCCCCATAACGACTTCAGTCGCTATCACTTCCAGGGCCAGCGCGAGAGCGAGACCGTGCTCCGTGTCGTTCATCGCCACTGGTTTGATATCGCGACACACTTCTTTGTCATCATTCTCTTCGTCGCGATGCTCTTTGGGTCGCTCTCGCTCATTCCCTTGCTCTACCCGGATGCGCTCGGAACAGAAATGTTCCGGTTCGTGCTTTTCATCCAGAACTCGCTCATCCTCCTCGTCTGGCTCTATGCGTTTCTCGTCTGGATCGACTACTTTTTCGATGTCTGGATCATCACGAACGAACGTGTCATCAACATCGAGCAAAAGGGTCTTTTTGTCCGGTCGGTCAGCGAGCTGAAGTTTTCCCGCATTCAGGATGTAACGTCGGAAGTGAGCGGCATGATACCGACCATCCTTAATTTCGGCGATGTGAAAGTGCAGACTGCTTCAGAAGAGGACTATTTTCTTTTCCGCCGTGTCCCCGATCCGTACCATGTGAAGGACGTTATCATGGAGCGGCTCCGCACTGAACGCGACGACGAGATAAACCGGATTGTCGAAGCGTCCCGAAGCGGCAAGAAATTCCAGTCCGCCTAAGGAATTCCTTTTTCTCGCCGGATGTGATAAGAAGAGTGGTGCAAAGAGGCATCCTTTTCGGCTTGAATAAAGACTTGAGAAGCCACTGGATTTAGGTGAGATTCAAGGAGTGATCGCAGGATATATAACAAGTAAGGAGGGTCGTAAGATTCGAGCAGAATTCGAGGAACGGTCGAGTACCGAGCGAGACGTACGCATACCAGTACTTCGAGCGGGGGGCGGAGACCGTGACAAAGAAGTTTGCCGAAGGTTACGACCATAGCAATTATGTCGGGACATTCGCACTGGGCTACTACTCACCGCGCCAAAGGAATCAATGACGCCAAGCGCGCCGCCATTTTCACCAAGGCTGGGCGAAACATCATCCTCGCAGCGGAGCGCGGCGGCGGCAATCCGGATTCGAACTACCTCTTGAAAATCGCCATCGCCGAAGCCCGGGCCCTCAACATGCCGAAAGACCGAATCGAACGCGCCATCAAGCGTGGCACCGGCGAGCTCGTCGGGGAAAAGATCGAGTCAATCATGTACGAAGGCTTCGGTCCGGGTCAGGTCGCGCTCCTCATCGAGACAACGACAGACAACCGCAACCGGACCGTGAGCGAGCTCCGAACGCTCCTCACGAAAAAAGGCGGGAAGCTCGGCAATTCCGGCTCGGTTGCGTTCATGTTTCAGCGCGTCGGCCTCCTCGCATTTGAAATCGGCGAAGCATCGACTGAGAAACTCGAGGAGCTCGCGATCGAATCCGGTGCCGAAGACTACGCCGAAAGTGAAGGCATGTTCACGGTCTACACGCCGGTCGACGCACTCCAAACGGTCCAGGGTTTCTTCGAGGGATCGGGGTTCACACCAAAAGCCGCTCAGCTCGGCTGGAAACCCACGCAGACACTCACCCTTGATCCGGAAACTCAAAAAGCCTTCGACACCTTCCTCGAAGAATTGGAGGATCATCAGGACGTCCAGGCTGTCTGGGACAACCTCGCCTAAACGAGAACCACTATGCGCATTCTCGGCATCGACCCCGGCACAGCGACCATCGGCTGGGCCGTACTGGAACACCTCCGCGGCAAGACTGTCCCGCTCGCCTATGGACACATCGCAACAGAGAAAGGCCAGCCGCTCGAAGTCAGGCTTCAGGAAATCCGTGACGATATCGTGAACATCGTGAAGGAGTATGAGCCGGACGCGGCCGCCCTCGAAGAACTTTTCTTTTTCAACAATCAAAAAACGGCGATCTCGGTCGCTCAGTCGCGTGGCGCGCTCCTCTTGACTTTGGCTGATTTTGGGCTTAGTATTGCCGGTTACACGCCGCTCCAAGTCAAACAAGCGCTCACGGGCTACGGCAAGGCCGACAAGCAGCAGGTGCAGCGCATGGCCAAAGAAATTCTTCACCTCAAAGAAATCCCGAAGCCCGACGATGTCGCCGACGCGCTCGCGATCGCGCTCTGCCACCTCCATCACGCTTCATTTACAAAACGGAGAGTATAATAGAGTCATATGAACTATCATCCGATCATCAGTTACTTTGTTGCTGAGGGCGTACCGGTCGAAACCGTCTACCTCCTCCTCATGCTGCCGGTCATCGCCACGCTCGTTGCGTTCTTCCGGCAGATCGTCGGCATCAAGGCTTTCGGCATCTACACGCCGTCGATCATCACCTTTGCCTTTCTCGCTTTCGGAGAAAAGGGCCTCAAGTACGGTATCGCCATCTTCTTCGCGGTCATCGGGATGGGCATCCTCTCCCGTTATCTCCTCCGCGCATTCCGGCTCCTCTACCTCCCGCGGGTCGCGATCACTCTTTCGATTATCTCGCTCACCGTCCTTGGTATCCTCGCCTTCGGCGCCTCCCTCAAGCGCACTGGTCTCGCCGCTGTCGATATCTTTCCACTACTTATCCTCATCACGCTCGCCGAAAAATTCATCGCGACCCAGATCGAGCAGGGTACACGCACAGCCCTCCTCCTCGCCGGCGAGACGCTGGTCATTTCCATCATTGGCTACTTCGTTATCGGCTGGCCGGCGCTTCGCGATTTCTTCCTCCACTACCCGTGGGCGATTCTCGCGACGTTCCTCATCAATATCGGGCTTGGTAAGTGGACGGGCCTCCGGCTCGTGGAGATCTTCCGTTTCCGCCACATCCTGAAACAAGAGTCCTAAGCTCTTTTCCTCTTCCGTATGCTTTCCTGGTTCGCGCAAAGCCGCACCCTCCTCGGGATGAATGCCCGCAACCTCGACTACGTGCGGCCATACAATCACGCCCGCGGAAGGCGGCTCGCCGATCAGAAGCTGAAATGCAAGGTCGCGCTCAAGAAGAACGCCCTCCCTGTCTCGAAGCTCCTCGCAAAAATCAGCACCTCCGAAGAGCTCGAGCATTTCAACTGGCAATCACTCCCAGAAAGCTTCGCCCTCAAGCCGAACCGGGGCTTCGGTGGGGAAGGTATCGTCGTCGTCTATGCCCGGAAAAAGGGCCGAGATGACGCCTGGGTGAAGGCCGATGGCAGCGTCATTACGGTCGCCGACCTGAAAAGCCACATCCAGAACATCCTCGATGGCTCGTTCTCGCTTTCCAATAAGCCGGATGTCGCCTTCTTCGAGGAACGGCTCAAACTCCTGAAGCTCTTCAAGCCGTACGCGTGGAAGGGCATCCCCGACATCCGCATCATCGTCTTTAACCGCGTTCCGGTGATGGCGATGCTTCGCCTCCCCACCAAGGACTCGGGCGGCAAGGCCAACCTGCACCAGGGTGCCATCGGCGTCGGCATCGACATGGCGAACGGCACGACGACGACCGCCATCGTCGGCAAAGGACGGCTCATCGAATACGTACCAGAAACGCGGCTTCTTCTCTCCGGTCTCAAGATCCCGCGTTGGAAAGACATCCTTACGATGGCTGTCAGGGCTCAGGAGATTTCAGGCCTCGGTTTTCTCGGCGCCGATATCGCCATCGACCGCGATGCCGGTCCCGTCATCCTCGAGCTCAATGCTCGGCCCGGGCTCTCCATTCAGCTCGCTAACATGGCTGGACTGAAGGAGCGACTCGAGCGCGTGAAAGGTGTGAAGATCAAGAGCGTCGACCACGGCGTGCGCGTCGGCATGAATCTTTTCGGTGGTGAAATCGAGGAAAACATCGAGGGACTCTCCGGAAAACGCGTTATTGGTTCGATCGAAAAAGTGAAACTCATCGGCAAAGACGGCAAGGAGGTGGAACTTGAGGCAAAAATTGATACTGGAGCGGATTCTTCTGCTATCGACCGTACCCTCGCTGAAGAGCTCGGGTATAGTGAAGCACTCAAATATTTCGACACTATTACATCCACCATGCCTGCGACACACGAGGAAGGGGACCGCTTCAGCGAAGATCTCCGGAAAAGATACCTCCGACCGGATATGCCCGATCTGAAAGACATCGTATTCATCTTCGCCTCGAACGGTGTCAGCATGCGGCCAAAAATCGGGATGACGCTTGTCATAGACGGTCAGGAGATTGCCGCGAGCCCAACCATCGTAGATCGTTCGACGCTCAACTATCGTGCAATCATCGGCCGGCGCAATCTCGGGATGTTTCTCGTCGACGTTAGTAAGAAATAGCCATGAAAAAGACAGTTCTCATTCTCTATACCTCGCATGATGCGGGGCCGAATGTTCCGTTTTCAGATCCGAAGTACCAGCGCTGCTACGAAACCCTGTACCGCATTGGGGAGGAAATGGGGCTTCACCTCTGCCGGGCACCTCTTGGCTGGTATGACCCTACGGAAGATATCTTCACGGATTCATGGGAGTTTGTCGGTGGCAAATGGCGACGCTCCGGACCAGTAAAGCCCGACCTCGTCTACGACAAGACGAGCGGGCGTTCTGCTCAAGACGAGATTCGAGCGCTTATTATTTCGCGCTACCCTTTCATGGATGACCCGGAGTTCACGTTGTTTGCAAACAACAAATACGAGACGAGTCGCCTCTTGCCGCAGCATTTCAAACCCTACCGCAAGTTCTCAAACCAAGAAGCCTTCAGGGATTTCCTGAGGAGTTTTTCTGGCGCACGGCTCGTTATCAAGCCGATTGTCGGAAGCGGTGGACAGGGCGTTCACATCGTCTCAAGGGAAGAGGCAGCCCAGCTCGATCTCTCGTTTCCTGTCATCGTCCAAGAGTTCATCGATAGCTCCCGTGGAATCCCGGGGATTACAGATACCTATCATGATCTTCGCATGGTCTTCATTGGGGATGAATTCGTCTACGCCTACGTCCGGACGCCGAAGGAGGGCTCCTACCTCGCCAATATCGCCCAAGGAGGAAACATGAGGATTATCCCTGAGGAGATCCTCCCCTCATCACTCGACCCGATCATCAGGGATACGCGGGCGCTCTTTGCACGGTATCCGCAAAAGACCTATACGATTGACGTCATGTTCGACGAAAGCGCCCGGCCCTGGATCATCGAGTTCAACACTATGCCCGGTATGTTCTTCCCTCCCGAAGAAGCGGTCACCATGGAGCGAGTCTATACTCGGTTGATCAAGGAGCTTCGGGATTTCCTCAAACGCAGTCGCCGACCCATAACAGCCGTCATTATTTCAACTCCGAGAAATGACGATGATGCGCGGCCATTTGAAAAAGATGTGCTTCGCGATGCATATACGCGCTTTTCCGAAATCGCGCTTGAGGAGGGCGTGAAAATCTACCGTGCTTCAACTAACTGGTACGACGACGCGAGTGGCACCTTCGTCCGCTGCTGGCACAGGGATGGTTCTGATTGGACACTCGTTCATTCCGTAAAACCAGACATCATCTACGACAAGGCATCGATGAATGCTAGTACTGTGCCGGTTCGTGAGGCGTTTGCCCGACGTTTTGCGATTATCAATGACCCGGCGTTTTCAATGCACGCCGGAAGCAAACTCGAGGTCAGCCGCGCTTTTAAGGAATATGCCAAACCATACTATCCGGTCAGTTCAAGAAGCGAGTTGGCCGAAGCGCTCGATCTCATCCCAGGCGAGTGGGCAGTACTCAAGCCAGATCGAGGAAACAGTGGGGAGGGCGTGCTCATCGGCAAGAAGTCAGAGTTCCTGGCCTTCGATAGTTTTCCAGCCATCCTGCAGGAATTCGTTGATTCGAGCGCTGGCATACCGGGCGTGATGACAGGGCTCCATGACCTTCGCCTCATCTACAGCGATGAGACGCTCGTCTATGCCTACTACCGGACGCCAAAGACCGGTAGCTACCTCGCTAATGTCGCCCAAGGAGGAAGGCAGACCATGATCGCTGAAGAGGATATCCCGAGCTCAGTCTGGCCAATCGTCCGGGCGGTGCAGACATACTACGCTAAGTTCTCACCGAAGATCTACACGATTGATCTTATTTTTGATCTATCCGGGATGCCCTGGATCGTGGAGCTCAACACCATGCCTGGCCTCTACCCGGACGAGTCGGAGCGGCCGCATATCGAAAAACTCTATCGGGCGGTCGCACAAGCGCTCCGGTACTCGGTCCAGAGACAAGATTAATATGGTGAGCCTCCCGAAAATCATCATCACAGCAGATGACTACGGGATGTCCCCGCGCTTCAACGCCGGGATACTCGAGCTGGCTCGAGATGGCATCGTCACAAGCATCTCGGTCATGATCGGAAGGAAATATATCCGGAAAGCCGACCTGCTCGATCTCGATGTGACGCTTGGGCTGCACCTTGAAATCAAATCTGTTTCCTCATATCGAGAGGTGATCTCTCAGATCAAGCGTTTCGCAAAACGATTCGGGAGACTCCCCGCCTATCTTGATGGGCATCAGCATCAACACATCACCCCAGGGAATATCAGCCACGTCATCCGGGCAGCAAAACGTTTCTCTCTCCCCGTCCGATCCCGGTATCCGGCTGACCGAGTGCTCTTGAAAAGCGCAGGGGTATCCACTCCCGATCAATTTGTTTCCTGGCATCCAGAACGACTCTCCGTACTCAAAAAGCGTCTCCGCGAGGCACAATCCTCACCGGTTTCGGAACTCGTCACCCATCCTGGCTACGCCGACAAGGACTGCCGCTACCCATACAATGTTGAGCGCTCTCAAGAATTGAATTTCTTGAAAAGCGCTCGATTTCGGAAAATGCTCCTAGATTTTTCGGCGATCAACTACTCCTCTCTCGGTTTTCCTAAATAGACTGGGCTCTTTTTAAAACTCGATTTCCATGGTATAAATGAGGCACGACTATTGCCTCTTTATGCTTTATTTCAGCCAAAAAAAGTTGTTTTCTCGACCCGCCTTTCGACGTGGCACCCCGTCCGAAGCGGGCCTTACCCCAACCCCACGGCCAAAGCGGCCATGGAATTGGAAAAAAATCGGGAAAATTGCCGGCTGGTCAGCGCTGGCAGGCTTCATCGCCGTCCTCTCCCTCTTTCTCTATATCGCGAAAGACCTCCCGAGCCCAGGCAATGTCCGCGACCGCTTTGTCGCCGAATCGACCAAGATTTACGACCGTTCCGGCACGCATCTCCTCTACGAGGTCCACGGCGAGGAAAAGCGGACTGTCATCTCCTTCACCGATATGCCGGACGTGGTGAAATACGCCACTATTTCGCTCGAGGACCAGGATTTCTACCATCATTTCGGCATCAAACTCTCATCCATCGCTCGCGCCATATTCAAAGACATCATCACGCTCGAAAAAGCCGAGGGTGGTTCGACTATCACCCAGCAGCTCGTGAAAAACACCCTCCTTTCCAATGAAAAGTCCATCGTGCGGAAAGTAAAAGAAGTCATCCTCGCCATTGAGCTTGAGACAAAATACTCGAAGGACGAGATCCTCGAGATGTACCTGAACGAAATTCCGTATGGCTCCAACGCCTACGGGATCGAAGCGGCTGCTCAGACCTTTTTCGGGAAGCCAGCCCGAGAACTTTCGCTCGATGAGGCAGCACTTCTCGCCGCCCTGCCCCAGGCGACGACGTACTACTCGCCGTACGGCTCTCATACCGATGCGCTCTCCGGTCGCCAGACCTATGCCCTCCGCCAGATGGCAAGCCTCGGATATATCACCGATGAGCAAGCCGAGGAGGCGATCAATGCAGACACTCTCGCCAAGGTCGCACCCCAAAAAGATATCATCGCCGCCCCGCACTTCGTGATGTACATCAAAGACTACCTCCAAGAAAAATACGGCGACCGGGCTGTCGAAGAGGGAGGCTATCGGGTCACTACCACCCTCGACTGGGATAAGCAGCTCGCTGCCGAGGAGGCAGTCCGCCTCGGGGCAGAGAAGAATGTAAAGTACAAAGCTAAAAACGCGGCCCTCGTTGCTATTGACCCAAAATCTGGCCAAATCCTCTCGATGGTCGGTTCCAAGGACTACTTTGACGCGGCCATCGACGGTCAGGTGAACGTCACTATCCGCGAACGGCAGCCAGGATCGTCCTTCAAGCCGTATGTCTACCTGACCGCCTTTACAAAGGGCTACGTCCCGGAGACCCTCATGTACGATGTCGAAACCGAGTTTGAAACCGCCGAAGGGAAAAGCTACAAGCCTCAGAATTACGATGGGAAATTTCGCGGGCCGCTCTCCATGGCCGAATCCCTCGCCCAATCCCTCAACATCCCCGCTGTCAAAACCCTTTATCTCGTTGGGGTCCGCGATGCCATCGACATCGCCAAACGGCTCGGCGTCCAGGGACTGAACGAACCAGATCGGCTCGGCCTCTCGCTCGTCCTCGGTGGCGGAGAGGTTCGCCTCCTTGATCATGTCCACGCTTACGCGACGCTCGCGACTGGTGGGGTAAAGCATCCCATGGCGGCCATCCTCAAGATCGAGGATTCGAAGGGCTCAGTCCTCGAAGAATTCCAGTCCACTCCCGGTGAACGCGTCATCGAGGAAAAGTACGTGACGATGCTCGAACACATCATGTCGACCAACAGCTACCGCACGCCGGCCTTTGGCGAGAATAGTCCCCTCCGTTTCGACAATCGTGATGTCGCTGCCAAAACCGGTACGACAAACGAATTCCGTGATGGTTGGACGATTGGTTTCACACCATCACTCGCCGTCGGCGTCTGGGCCGGTAACAATGACAACAGCCCCATGATCGCTGGCGCTGACGGCGTGGTTGTTGCTGCACCGATCTGGCGGGCTTTTCTCGACAAGGCATTGGTGAACTACGCGACTGAGCGCTTCCCGAAGTATGAAAAAGAGGACATCGATAAGCCGATGCTTGGCGGCGAGCTCGAGGACAAGAAAGACCTCAAGGTCTGTGAAATTCCAGATGAAGATGACAAGTACTGCCTCGCGAACAAGTACTGCCCTGACGATAAATCAAAGAAAAAGGATTTCGTCGAACCTCACGATATCCTCCACTATGTAAAGCGTGATGATCCGAGAGGAGACAAGCCGGATAAGGCAGAAAGCGATGGCCAGTACAAGAACTGGGAGAAGGCTGTGAAAGAGTGGTACAAGAAACAAAAGGGTGTCGTGGCTGAAGAAGCCCCTGAAAAAGAGTGCAGCGAGGACGATTTCAAGAAATACCGGCCTTCCATCAGCCTGAGCATCCCTGGATCAACAAATTCCAGCGCCGTCACCCTGAGCGCTGATGTCAGTGCTCCTTACGGGGTCTCAAAAGTGACCTTCTTAGTCGAGGGGGATAAGGTTGGTGAACGCACCGAAAAACCCTATGCCGTATCCTATTCAATCCCTGCAAGCCAAAACAACTCCACGCTCGATGTCGAGGTGACTATCGAGGATAAGAATGGAAATACTGCCAAGGCGACCGGAAATATCTCCGTCGCATATTAGGGAGCGTATCGGACGAGTCGTAGTTCGAGCACGACATCTTGTTCTAGAGCGACATTCATCTTTTCACGCACCTTCTCTCGACGTATCCAGAGTTCACTTGAGTAAAGCGGGTTGTTCGCTTTGACTGAAAGTACCCCATCCACGAACGATACTGGTTCGAGTTCGGCCATTCCCCGCGTCCCGTATTCTTCACGGATCATCTTCTGAAAAATAAAGAATACCGTCTTATCATCAATCGAGGCCGGTTGAACCGCCCCCTCCCGTTTCCCGATAAAATCCTTGAGTGATCGCATACCGATTCCCCGAAGCTCTTCTGCACGATTACTTTCTGATCGGCATCACGATATATATATACCCCGCGTTTTCTTCCTTTGACGAAATCCTCACCGGCGTTGTCGGGGAATTGAACGACACTACCGTTTGGTCCCCAGAAAGCGCCGCCACGCCCTCAAGGATATACCGCGGATTAAAGATGATCTGCATTGTCTCCGCAAGAGCTCCTTCAAAAGGAATCTTTGCTACCTGTTCCCCGATCCCTTGGGACTGCGACTGAATTTCGAGATGATTTTCATCCGTATTAAGACGGAAGACCACCTCTCCGGAACTATAGAGAGAGAATGATGTGGCAATCTTCAGGGCCCGCTGAAACTCATTCTGCTGCAGAGCAATCGTTGTTGAGTACTGTTTCGGTATAATTGCCTGATATTCAGGAAAGCGGCCATTAATGAGGCGCGAAACGATCTTTGTGTTCCCAATCTCGAAAAAAATCTGATTCTCCTCAAGCACCACCTGAACCCGATCCCCTCCTTGAGAAATGACTCGGAGTACCTCCTGGAGCGTATATGCTGGGACAATAACGGATGATTGCCCCCCTTCAAGAGAGGACACATCACCCTCGATCTTATCTTTTACCCACCATTCCGCGAGGCGAAAACTATCCGTCGCCGTGAGGAAAAGTCCACCATCTCGAAATCCCATGAGAACACCGGTTAATTCGGGACGACTCTCATTGAGTGAAACACAGAAAAGTGTCTTCTGCAGGCCTTGATGTAGGGCCTCCGAATCGATTGAGAACATTTTTCCATTCCCTTCTTCGGGGATTATAGGAAAATCCTTTCCATCGAGACCATTTATCTTCACTGTATAATTCCCACTCTGAAGCACCACCTGCGTACCGACTTGTTCGATTTCCACCACCTGATCAAGAGCGAGGTTTTGGATGAAATTAATAAGGAGTTTCGCTGGAACAGTTATTCTCCCCTCAGAATCAATTTTTGCTCCAATTGAAGTAATAACGCCGATTTCCAGGTTAGTAGCAGAAAGTCTAAGCCGGCCCTTCTCAGTTTCTAGGAGAATGTTACTGAGAATAGGTAGGGTACTTTGTTTCCCGACAACTCGTTCGAGTGATGAGAGTGCTGTCCTAAGGTTTTCCTGTGTACAAGAGAGTTTCATAGGTCTGTAGTAGATAAAGTATTCTTATATATAAATTTATTGTTATTACTCGTCTGTATATGTGGGAAAGTCTGAATGGTCGTGTAAATAAGGGATTTTTTAAAAATGAAAGAGTGGAAGAAAATGTGTGTATTATTTTCAAAGCCCGGTATTATCCACAAAAGTTTTATTTATCCACAGGGTTATACGGCCGGATACAGGGTTATTCAGGAGTTATACAGCAGTAGCATGGAGTTTTTCCTTGATGGAGGCAACTTCTTCACGAATGCGGAGGGTAGATTCACGACTTTTAGCTACTTTTTCCACAGCGTGAAGGACAGTTGTGTGATCACGCCCACCGAAAAAGTCCCCGATCGTGGAAAATGGAGTATCAAGCTCGGTACGAAGGAGATACATTGCCACTTGGCGAGGGTGGGTAATTTCTTTCTTTCTCCCCTTTTTTACCATTTCTTCAACTGGAACGCCGTAGAAATCACTGACAGTCTTGACGATATCATCAAGTTTTACTGATTTTTTTGTTTGAACCAGCATATCAGAGAGAGCCTTTTGTACTAAGGGGAGAGTAATAGGCACTTTCTGAAACTCGCTGTAGGCAAAAACTCGTGCGAGGGCTCCTTCGAGCTCGCGCACATTGTTCTTCACGTGCTCAGCGATGAAGTGGATAGAGGCCGGATCGATTGGCATACCCTTTTCCTGAGCCTTCGTTTCGAGTATGGCGACACGTGTTTCAAGGCTCGGGCGGCTGATATCGGCAATCATACCACCCTCAAAGCGTGACCGGAGCCGCTCCTCGAGGGTAGGAATGGCTTTGGGAGTTCGGTCAGAAGAGATGACTATCTGTTTATTAAGCTGATAGAGAGCGTTGAAAATATGAAAAAACTCGTTTTGGGTCTTTTCCCGCCCCGAAAGGAACTGAACATCATCGATAATGAGGAGGTCAATGTGTTCGTAGGCCGCCTTGAACTGATCAACCGTCTGATTTTTGATGGATTCGACGAGTTCGCTTGTGAAACGTTCTGAAGTGATGTATTTTACCCGTTTTTCGGGGTGTTTTGACATGATTTCATTGCCCAGCGCCTGGAGAAGGTGTGTTTTTCCAAGGCCAACCCCACCGTAGATGAAAAGAGGGTTATACAGGTGGCCAAGGTTTTGAGAAACGGCAAAACAGGCCGCTCTCGCCAGCTCGTTATTTTCAGCAACGATAAAATTATCGAACGTGTAGCGGTTGTTGAGATTGCTTTTGAATATTTCGCCGCTGGGGGCCGTCAGAACGGGTTTTTCGGCGATGCGTTTTCTTGAAAAACCGATCGGAGCCGGGGTTGTCTGTACGGAAGGGCGAGCCCCATCCATGGACTTCACAAAGTTTTCTGGGACCGCTTTTCGATCACTATTTGGTGCAATCGAACATTTGATATCCTGAATCTCTGGCTCGAGGCTTTTGAGCGCCTTGATAATGTAGAGATTGTACTTGTTTTCAAGCCATTCTTTGGCAAATCCGTTCGGAACTCCAATGACAACGCGCCCGCCCTCACGGGAGAGGATAGAGGTATTCTTGAACCAGGTAATAAAATTAGCCTTGGACAGAGAGAGTTCGATCTGTCCTAAGGCTGCTTTCCAGAGCTCTTCGTTGGTCATAATGGGGCAATGAACCTGATTATATCACGCGAAAGATAAGCCATCGAGACTCAGAAGTGCATAAATTGTGGAGAATCCGTGTATAAACAGGAAATTCAGACCTCGGCGGGGAAAAGTCACGGACTTTATTTTTTAGCTAGGAGTGAAAAGACTTTGAGGGGTAAGGGAGTTGACTTTTCCCCTTATCTAAAATAAAATTGGACTACACATATTTTTCTGTAACATATGGCCACAAAACGTACTTACCAGCCAAAGAAACGCCGTCGGGCCCGCCGCCATGGCTTTCTAAAGCGGATGAGCGAAAAGGGTGGACAGGCGGTCATCACGCGCCGCCGCCGCCAGGGTAGGAAGAAGCTCTCGGTCTAAATATGCTTTCCAAGGGCCTCCGTTTGCAGGGCAGGGGCACCTTTGAAGCCGTTTTCCGCACAAAAAAGGCGATTTTCGGTTCGGAAATCGGCCTTTTTTTTCGCCCGAACGGACTTCCCGAAACCCGAATTGGGTTTGCGTTCAAGCAAAAAACCTTTCCTCGATCATCTACGCGGCATTTCCTGAAGCGCAAGGGAAGTGCGATAATGAGGGAGTTACTTCCTGAGATCCGGAAAGGCGTGGATATCGTGATCTTGTTTCATAGGCCATTCGCGCGGCCGGTCACGTACTCGGGACTGCAGAAATCACTGGAGGATCTTGTAAAAAGGCTTAATCAAGCAAAAATATAGCTATGGGCGAGATTTTTCATGCCGTTATCTACCAACCTCTCTACAACGCGGTCATTTTTTTCTATGCCGGTCTCCCCATCCAGGACTTCGGAATTGCCATTATTCTGACAACTATCTTGATTAAAGCGGCTTTTCTCTCGCTTTCTCGGATGCAAATCGAACAGCAGAAGCGAATGCAGGAAATCCAGCCTAAGCTCAAGGCTTTGCAGGAGAAGTATAAGGAAGACAAAGCTGAGCAGACTAAGGCAATAATGGCTTGCTATAAGGAAAATAAGGTAAATCCGTTTGCGGGCTGCCTGCCGCTCATCATCCAGCTTGTGTTTTTTATCACGTTCTATCGAGTCATCATCAACATCAATACCAACGGACTGGTGGTAAATGCAGCAGATGTGTATTCTTTTGTGCCAAACCCCGGGGAAATCAAGCATCTCGCCTTTGGTTTCCTTGATATGGTGGCGGCAAGCCCTGTTTTGGGTGCTTTGGCGGCGCTGGCCCAGTATTTCCAGACCAAGATGATCCTGCCGCAAACAAGTTCTGATACGAAGAAAAAAGAGGGCGTGACCAAGGATGAAATGCCGGATATGGCTGCTATAATGGGGAAGCAGATGCTCTATATCGGTCCGGCCCTCGTGTTTTTCTTCAGTTTTCAGTTCCCCGCCGCCCTTTCGCTGTATTGGTTCGTGTCGACACTCTTGGCCTGGATCCAGCAGAAATGGATATTCTCCCGCCAGCGACCGGTATCAGAAGCCGCCTAGTAGCCTGAAATCCTATGGAACAGCCCTTCCGCAACCACCTCAACGTCACTGTCAAAGATCTGCTCCAACGGATTGGCTTTGATGCAGAAGTGAAAACCGGCGAGGAAATGCTCGGTGATGACCTCGTCAAATATCACTGCGAAATCACGCTCCATGACGGTCAGAATCTTCTGATCGGCCAACATGGAGCGAATGTTGCCGCGTTGCTCCATATCGTCAAACTGGCTGTGAGAAAGGAAATGCCGAAAAACGGCGTTCTCAGCCTCGATGTGAACCGGTATTTCGAAGAAAAGAAGGGGTTTCTTGAACGGGAGGCCATGGCCGCCGTGAAAGAGGTCGAGGAAACTGGCCTGCCAGTCACCTTGCGACCTATGCTTTCGTTCGAACGCAAGCTCATCCACCACCTCCTCGCCAGCCACCCAGCCGTTATGACTGAGTCGGTCGGCGCCGGCGAAGAGCGGAAGATTCTTATCAAGCGCAAACCTGAAGCTGTCGAAGGAGAGGCGCTCTAAGTGTTTCAGAATGGCTCTTGCGAGAAAAATTGCCTATAATGTCGTTTTCAATTCGGCGCTTAAAGTGACGTCGACGGTTTTTATCGCGCTCCTCTCGATCCGGCTCATCACGGGCTACCTAGGCCAAGAGGGGTTTGGTGAATACGCGACGGTCCTCGCCTTCTTCGCTTTTTTCGGCGCGATCGGCGATCTCGGACTCGCGAATATCACGGCCCGCGAGATCGCAAAACCATCGGTCGATGAGGCAGAGTTTTTTGGCAAAGTTGTCGGGCTTCGGATCACGGCGAGCCTCGCGATAATCGTTATCGCCCCGCTGCTCCTGCTCTGGTTCCACTATGCGCCGCACGTGAAAGGGGGTATTGTCGTTATCACCCTTGCCCTCCTTTTTGCCCAATTCAGCACGCTCCTCAACGGAATCTTTCAAAAACGGCTCGCCATGGATCGAGTGGCGATGGTCGAATTTACGGGAAAAATCATCCAGTTTCTCCTCATCTATCTTTCGGTCAAATTCGACCTCGGCTTCCTGGCAGTTGTCTCCGCTGTGCTCTTTACGATGTTTTTCAACGCGCTGGTTGCACTCTATCTCTCTCGATCGTTCATCAAATTTCACTTCTCATGGGATATCCCTTTTTGGAAGCGCTTCATGCACGACGCCTGGCCGCTTGGTCTGACAGCGATCATTACGTTCGCATACTTCAAGCTCGATACAATCATCCTCTCGCTGCTCCAGCCGGCCGCGCACGTTGGTATCTACAATGTCGCCTACAAGATCATGGAGAACCTGATCTTTTTCCCGGCGATGCTGGTCGGACTGATTCTCCCGCTCCTTTCGCGGGCGCATCATAATGATCCGGCGCAATTCCGTGAGATTGCCGAAAAAACGGCCAAAGTCTTTATCGCGATCGTTCTCCCGATAGTGATTGGGACCCTGTTTCTCGCGCCAGAGATCGTCGCCGTCGTTTCAGGCGGTGGCTTTGAAGTGTCAGCTGATGTTTTGCGCATCCTCATCTTCTCGCTCGCTGGCATCTTTTTCGGACACTATTTCAACATGCTGATTCTTGTTGGGAATGCCCAGAAGAAGCTCCTTTCGGCGCTGGCGGTCGTAGCCATCATCAATGTATCGCTCAACGTCATTCTTATCCGGGAATTCTCGTATTTCGGTGCTGCTATCTCATCCGCCGTCACGGAACTGCTGGTTGTTATTCTTTCGGGCCTTATCGTGCATCGCTCGCTCGGATTCTTTCCCAAACCGGATCGCTTGCCTCGAATCGTGGTGTCGGCTTCGGCTATGGCAGCGGTGCTCTATCTCGCCCGGCCGCTTCCTTTTGTTGTAACGCTCGCACTGGCTGCCGTTTCCTATGCCTTCCTCTTGTGGGTCACCCGCGCGGTCACGTCCCGCGAAATCATGAGCGTCTTCAGTAATAAGGAAGAAGCCAAGGAAGAATTCGAGCCGTTGTCTGTCTAGCATATGTCGACCATCAAGGTCGCGGTGATCGTTTTGAACTATCGAGGCGAGCAGGTGCTGACCCGATGCCTCACCTCCCTCCAAGCGACGATTCAGAAAGATGACGTCATATTTGTCGTTGACAATGGGCGCGAGGCGGCGCTTATGGCAGAGGTTGCCCATCGGTTTCCTCAGATAGAGATCCTTACTGCCCCCGAGAACCGCGGTTTTGCTGCCGGGATGAATCTTGGTATTCAATGCGCACTTAAAAAAGCCGGCTTTGATGCCCTTTGGCTTTTTAACAATGATGCGGTTGCCTTGCCGGAAACGCTCAGCCATCTGAAAGCTGCCGCTCAGTCAGACGGCGTCCAGGCGCTCTACTCCCCGGTGATTTATCCTGGCCCGGGCCAGGCCCCATGGTTTGCTGGCGGAGAGTTGATTTTTTTTCGTATGCGTACGCAGCACTGGCAGGCTGTAAGATCGGAAGATGCTCCCTATCCAACCGACTTCCTGACGGGCTGTTCGCTGTTCATTCCTCGAGCAGCATTTGATATGCTTGGGCCACTCGACGAGCGTTATTTCCTCTACTATGAGGATGCGGAATATTCGCTTCGGGCAAAGCGCTTGGGGATAAAATGCCAAGTGGTCCCCGCCGCTACGGTCTACCATAGCGAGGCGAGCCGAGAGAATCCGGCCAAAGTCTACTGGCTCGTGCGTTCGGGTGCCGAATTTTTCCTTCGAGAGAGCAGGGGTTGGATTCGCCTTTGGATACGGATCTATTTTTTCCTTCGGAAAATTAAGAATTGGGCGGAGACCAGGTATGCGCCCCGGCCATTGGCACGGGAGGTGGAACGGGCGTATACTGACGTTTCCCTATGAAGCCAGACATCTCCTTTATTTTCGTCAATTTCCGAAGCGTTGATCTCCTCGGCCGGTCGCTTTCCTCGGTCTTCCAAACCGCGGAGCAACAGGATATTGCCTCAGAATATATCATCGTCAATAACGACCTTGGGGAGCGCGTAGCGGTCGAGGCGCTCCGACCCCACAAAGCTTCTCCGCACATTATCCAGCAGGCGAGCAATGGAGGATTCGGCCGCGCGAATAATGCCGGAGCCGGAGTCGCCACCGGCACAGTACTTTTCTTCGTCAACCCGGATGCAGAAATGATCAAGGGCGATTTTCGGGCGCTGCTCGAAGCACTCCGCTCCCGGCCCCGGGCGATTTTCGGGATGGCGCTTTCACAGATAACCGGTGAACGTGAACCATGGAGTGCCGGCGCGTTCCCCCGCCTTTTTCAGATCGCGCTTTCATATGCTGCCCCCGAGTTTCTCCCCCATCCCTGGCGAGCGCAGGAAATAGAGCAGACGGATTGGGTCTCTGGGGCGGCACTCGCTATTCGCCGGGATTTTTTCTCTTCACTCGGCGGTTTTGATGAAACATTCTTTCTCTACTTTGAAGACGTGGACTTGGCGCGGCGGGCGACCGAGGCAGATGGCTGGGTCGGTGTATATCCAGCGATTGAATTTCGGCACACTGGCGGCCAGAGCCACAAAAGCTTCCGAGAAAAAAAAGAAGCCTATTACGCTGGCCAAAGACGGTATTTTCAGAAATGGCGACCGGCCTATGAAACCGCGATCCTTGCTATCGGTCAGCGCATCAGGAGCCTTTTCTCACGTCCATGACTCGCGCGCTCTCCCTCTTTCTCCTGGCGATTCTCCCCTTCCAGTTCGCTGTCCCGACCTTCTCTTTCGACGAGGTTCCGATGGCCCGACTGATTTCCCTCGCCATACTGGCGAGCTTCCTTATCGGATCGCTGTTCCGTCGCTCGCTTCGCTTGCCGAGCCCGATTTTCACTGGAGCACTCGGTTCGTTCATCTTGCTTGCCGCCGCCTCTGCGCTATGGGCCGTACATCCTGACGCGGCAATTCCGAGGATAGCCTTTCTCTTGAACCTGCTCCCGCTCGTACTCGTATGGCACGACCTGTTTGATCGGCATCCAGACCTTCTTCCATCACTTGTTCGGTCCGCCCTCTTTGGTGCGACTGGGGCTGCGCTCGTTACGCTTATATTCTTTCTCTTGCAGTTTGTTTTTGGGGTCGGGACAGTCTTTCACTTCATTGTCGATCGGGTGCTCCCATTTTTCCTTGGTCACGAGTTCGCTGCGCTCGTGGCGGCGTACCCGAGTCTTATGGTCAATCTTGGTGGCGAAACCGTTTTGCGGGCGACAGCGGTCTTTCCTGATCCACATGTCGCCGCCTACTTCTTTGGCCTGTCCGGATTCCTCGCACTCGGCATGCTTCGTTCGACGGAGCAAAGAGGCTATCTCTACATAGCGGGCATCATCTTTCTTGCCGATCTCCTCACATTTTCTCGCGGCGGTACCGTTGGCCTGCTGATGGGCGGCGGCATGTACTTCCTCCTCTCTACCCGGCGGTACTTCTCTTGGCAGAAAAACCAGCTGCGACTGGCTATCGTTCTTGGCGCGATGCTGATCGTCTTCTTTTCGCCGCCGGTATTCAATCGTTTTCTGACCAGCTTTTCTTTTTCTGATGCATCGGGTACGGAGCGCCTAGCACTTTGGAGAGAAGCGGTTGAAACAATTAAGGAGAACCCCGTGCTTGGCCTCGGCCTCGGAAATCATCTCGCCGTGGCGCGGCCCCTCGCTGCCTCCGGGACGCCGTTCTATGCGCATAATCTCTATCTCGACATTGCGACCGAACTCGGCCTGGTCGGACTAGGATTATTTTTGGCGCTTTTTGCATGGGCCGGAACAAAAGTGTTTCAGTTGCGGCAGTCGAGTCCCTGGGCGGCCCCGTTTGGCGGCGCGCTGGTTCTCTATCTCGGACATTCGCTCGTTGAGACGGCACTGTTTTCACTTCATGTGACTATCCTCCTCGCGCTGATTTTCGCTTTGTCGCTCTCTCTCGAGCGCCATTCGGCCTGATAGAATGTTCCATATGGCATATCCTATGATTTTTGGCATCGGTCCAGGGCTTTTCTCAAGACCATCCTTCGTTTTTCTTGGGCTCGCCTTTCTCCTTTTTCCGATAGCGCACCTCGGGTTCGACCTCGGAATCCCCGTCTATTGGTCTGAAATAGCTCTCGGATGCAGTTTCTTGGCGCTCTTTTCCCATAGTCCGAGTCTGGCGAAAGAAAAACTCTTGGCAATTCTCCGGGAGGAATCACGATTTTTCCTCTTTGCCGGACTTTTCATCGCGGGCGTTACTTTGGCGTATGGTCTCAATCCGCACACACTCTCTGATTGGGGCGAGATAAAAAGCTTTTATATCGTTCCGGCGCTCTTTCTCGTCGCCATTCTTTTGCATGCAGAAACAAAAACCTCGATCAGCCTCCTCGCCGCTAGCTGGTTTCTCGGAATTGCCGCGGCATCCCTGGCTGCTCTCTTTGCCTACGTATCCGGCTGGCTTTCCTACGATGATCGACTGACCAGCCTATACCTCTCGCCGAATTACCTTGCAATGCTCGTCGCCCCAGGGCTTCTGCTCGCGGCCTACTTTTTTTGGGACTGTTCTCGTGGCTGGTGCCGAGCCGCAGCACTTTCTTTGGGAAGCCTGATACTCTTCGTGCTCTGGGCGACGCATTCGTATGCAGCGTGGGCGGCTATTTCTGTAGCGTTTTTCACTTGTTGGTTTTCTCAGTCAGACAGAAAATCACTGGCCTACATCGCACCGCTGGTTGTGGCTATTGTTATCATCGGACTCTTTATTTTCCAAGAGTACGGGACTGAAAAGTGGCGCAGCCTCGTTTCGGGAAGTGACCGATCATCGCTTGCTTCCCGACTCATGATCTGGCATTCCGCTGTAAAGGTGTCGGCCGATTCGTTTCCGGTTGGCATCGGCACGGGCCATTTCCAAGAAGCATACCTTGCGAATCAGAAGCATTTTCCGCCATATCTCGAATGGGCTGTTCCGACGCCGCATAATCTCTACCTTCACTTCTTGATTGAGGGTGGGGTGATGACGCTTGTCGGCTGGCTCGGCTCCATCTTTCTCGTGATGAAAAGAGCAGCCCGGGCGTTCTCGGGAGGGACGAATAGCCAATTACTGAACCTTGGGTTTGCACTCGTGATTTTCTACCTCGTCTACGGACTGGTGGATACGCCGTATATGAAAAACGACCTCGCATTGGCCGTTTGGGGAAGCTTTGGTTTTCTTCTCGCGTCGCTACGCATCAAAGCGTAATGCGGTAGAGTTTTCCAGAAGCACGTTCGACAAAATAGAGATCGGTCTCGGTCGGGGCGAGGAAGACATCGGTTGCGTCGAATGCTTCGGTCATTTCCTCAAGCGGCACCAGCCGTTCCTTTTTACCGGTTCGAACATTCATTTTCCAGAAGGTGTCTTTACTGTGAATCGGTTTCCCAAAGTAGTCGTTCGGCAGCACGCTCTCTGCTGGGAATGTCCCGGGCAAGGCGTAGTAAAAGGTCTCGTTGTCCTTTGACCAGGCGATTTTCGAGACGAGCGTTGGGGCGAAGAGGTTCTTGTATCCGCTGCCGTTCTCGTCGGTAAGGCCGAGCACGAGGGTGTGACCAGCGCGTTCCGAGACGCTCTGGACGAGTATCCGCTGACTATTTGGTGACCAGAGGAAATCAGCGCCGAATTTCCCGGTCAGAATCGTCCGGCGATTGTCACCATTAATGTTCATAACCTCGAGCGCGCTCTCGCGGTTGCCATCAGTCCTCGGCCAAGCGGCTACGAGGCTCGACTGTGGCAAGGCAGCGATGAAGTGGTCGTCTTTTCCGAGATCGGCGAGTTTGCTCCAATTGGAGCCGTCCGGAAAGGCGATATTGAGAGAGCGTTCCCCGGTGGCGGGGTCGGTGTACTGGTAGAGGATGCGGTCACCGAGGCTCGTCCAGGCGAGGCGCGACATATCGCGCTTCAGTGGCGTGACCAGTTTATTGCGGAGATCGGCATAATACCAGAGATCGCCACTGGAATCCTTTGTCAGGACGAGCGCCCCGAGTCGGCTCGGCGACCAGACGATACGCGTTGGCGTTCCAGGGATACGCTCAATTCGGACAGTGATTTCTTTTCCGTCGAGCGAGACTTCTTTCAATGCGCCGTCGCGTTTGGAGTAGTAGAAGATGCTGTTTTCTCCAGCGACCGGGTGGAGGACACTTTCAGTCACGATCTGCTGGAAAGCTACCGAACGAGTGACTGCTTCGGACTCGGACTCACGCTTCTTCTCGAGCTCCTCTTTTTTCTGAGGGTCGGCAATCGGATCGGCGTTGTTATGCCGGAAAGCGAAGTTATAGACGGCCAAAAAGACGAGGACGAGCAGGAAGAAGGACCCAGAGATGATGAACAGCTTTTTCACAGGAGGGAGGGGCTAGAAACCGCTGCAAGAGGTGTAGTTGAAGTTGACGTGCCAGTGAGCGGAGTCCTCGTCCCAGTAGACGGCGTTCCCGATCTGGTAGAGATTTCGGCCGCGCGGTGAACAGATGACGGTGCCGGCCGAACGGATATAGCTATCGAGCGCGGAGGTGTGAGCGAGATCAATCGCATAGTCCCCCTGGCGATGATGAGTGCCATTGCATCGAGCATCTGTAGAGCCGTGTAGCCAGCACTCGGTTCCACCAGTGATGGTCATTGAGCAGTTTCCGCAGGCGGTACTGAGCGCTTGGATGGCTCCGAGCGCGGCGGTGCCGGCAAGGCTGGTGCAACTTCCTTGGCCAAAAGTGGTGCAGTTTGCCCGATTGACGGTGACATTAGAGGGAAGCGCAGCCCGTTCGGTGGCATCGCTCGGCCAGGTGGTGGTTGTTGGAGATCCGGCGGGCGGCGTAGCCGGTGGAGTCGGAACGGTCGTAGGGGTGATGCTTGCCGATGGGAGGCGGACGTTCACGAGGTCGGGATTAACCACATAGAGAAAGAGCCAGGCGACGAGTGCCAGGACGAGGCCGAGGATAGCGTCGAAGATGACGGTCTTGGCGCTTTCCATCCGCGACGTGTTGCCGGCCGAGGTCAGGTACATGAATCCGCCGATCGTGAGCATAAATACGACGGCAATACCGACGGTCCAGAAGGCGAAGCGGTAGATATCCTCGAGGTAGGTATTGAGCCGGCCGGCGCTATTGCTCGAGCCCGGGATCTGCTCGAGGAGTTGGTAGTCGCTAAGAAGTGGTCCGGTCACATTCCCTGTTCCTGTCACAACCGGGGAAGAACAGCAAACCTGGTAAGCGCTCGAACAGACGGCGCCAGCAACCTGGGACTCGCCGGAATTGCAGCTTGTATTGCGACAAGTACCGCTACAGGGAGGAAATGTTTCATTGGTACAGCAGGACTGTCCGGCAACGGAGCAAGTTCCAGAAGCGCTCCGGCGCTGAAATGTGGAGCAGGTCGTACCAACACTTCCCACGCAGGTACCGCTACAGCTCGGGACGGAGCAACACTGCTGCCCGCTCGGGCAGGACCCAGCCCGAGGACTGCTTCCTGTGCCGCAGGCATAGAGACATGCCCCGCCGGACGATACGCATGTCAGGGCGGTGCAACCAGTTGTTGATGGCGTTCTCCCGATACTGGATGCTGGTCCACAGCAAACACCATTTACCTGACAAGAAACGTTTAGATAGTCGCCAAGTCTTACGTTTCCTCCATTTGTGCAGTCTGCCTCACTCAGACCAAAACTCCCGCCGATTTCCAGACACTGAGCCTGAGTATACTGCTGAGCCGAAGCCGTCTCGACAAATCCGAGAGAAAACACTGCGAGCGCGAAAACAAAAAGTGCGAGACTTTTCTTCATAGTTTTTTCTTTTCCCCATTATACACCGCTTTCGCTCATCTTGAGAATGAAAAGACGCGCCAGAGCAGCGCGCCTTTCGGTAGTAGCGAAGCTTTCGGAGGATCGATAACTAGAAATCCCAGCTCCCATTCATGCTCGATGACTGCGTGTAGTTGACGACGGTTGTCTCGAAGAAGTTTCCCTTGTCGCTATTCACGTCCTGCAGGCGGTCGAGGTGCTTGTACGGATTGTCGATCGCCTCGGGGTAGAGCGGGTCGATATTGAGCATCGCGAGCCGGCGATTGGCGAGCCACTTTGTGTAGCCAGCCGTCGTTTCGCCATTGATACCGGGGATGCGGTCGCCGAGGATATGGCTAGACCAGGCGATTTCCTGGTCGACGGCGGTCCGCATCATCTCGACGATGAGTTTTTCGTCATAAAGTTCCGGGAATTCGCGCTTGATTTCGCGGATGAGGTTCGAGAAGATCGTGACGTGGGTCAGCTCGTCGCGGCGGATATAGGCGATCATCCGGCCAGTCGCGAGCATTTTCATCCGGTCGACGAGCGTATCGAAGAACGCGAAGCCATTGTAGAAGTAGATCGATTCGAGGAGGAAGTTGGCGACGATGCCACGGAAAAACGTCTTATCCGACGGGGCATCGATGAAATCCTGGTAGATCTGGCCGATATACTTGTTACGCTCGAGGAGGATTTTGTCGGTACGCCAGAAGTAGTAGATCTCTTCGCGCTCCTTGGAATCTACGACCGATTCGAGGATAGTGGCGTAGGACTGAGAGTGGATCGCCTCCTGGTAGGCCTGGATCGAGAGGATGAGGTTTACCTCGGGACTGGTGACATAGTCGGAGAAGTGCGGGAGGTTTACCGTCTGGAGCGAATCGAGAAAGGTGAGAAACGAGATGACACCTTTGTAGGCGCGCTGCTCCTCGGGTGACAGATCGCTGTGGAACATCCGAGCATCATCTTTGAGGCCGGAAACTTTCTCTGGTACCCAGAAGTTGCCGACCATGACCTGGTAGAGCGATTTCGCCCAAGAGTACTTTACCGCGTTGAGGTTGAAGAGCCCGGTCGTTGCTCCCTTGATGATGGTGCGGTGTTCGACGGTATCATCGCCTTCAGGATTGAAAAGGCGGTTTCTTTCAATTTCGACAGCCATAGACTTTTTCACGAGATTAAGAGGAATTTCGGCTCTAATGAGCCACGATTAGCCACTGCAGGAGACGCAGCCGTCCTTTACTTCGCCCGAGAGGCTCCGGACGTAATAGACGGTCTTGATCTCTTTCTCCCAGGCCTGGAGGTAGTAGCCGTAGAGCTGGGCGGGCGAAACGCGGGCCGGATCGATCATCCATTCGAAGCTGATCGACTGATCAACCCACTTGTAGACGACCGCGATGAGGCTGATGACGTCCGCCATATCCATGTGGATATACTCTTTGTAGAACCAGAAATTGTCTTTGGACAGCTTCGGAGCGACGCGGATGGTCGGAGCCGAGAGGTTGGTTTCGACGAAGTAGCGCTTGTAGATCGGGAGGAGCGCCGCGGTGGTGCCGACAACGCCGGCGGTCGAGGTGTTTGGAGCCGGAGCGGTGTGGTAGGCGAAGCGCACCCCGTGGGTCTTCATATCCGCGAAGAGCGTGCGCCATTCGGCACCGTTCGGCGTGTTCTTCTCGTACCAGGCGAGGTTCCGGCCGAGGAGTATGCCCTTGGAGTATTCGCTCCCCTGGTAGAGCTCATAGGTCCCGCGTTCTTTGGCGAGGTCGACCGAGGCGCGATAGGTGTGATAGGCATAGCGCTCGAAGAGGCGGTCAGTTTCCTGTCGGGCCTCCTCGGTGTCATAGGCGATTTTGCGGGTGGCGAGGTATTCGGCGAGTCCGAGATAGCCGACGCCGACCGAGCGGTAGCGTTCCGAAGTGCGCTTGGCCTCCTGGATCGGGTAGTAGTTGAGCGTGATGACGTTGTCGAGGATACGCATGAGCACCGGGAACACGTCAGCGATCACCTTCGGCTCGTGGACAGTCGCGACATTGACCGAAGCGAGGTTGCAGACGACGAGGTCGCCCGGCTCGTAGCGGAGCACGATCTTCCCGTCCTCGATCGTCTCCTCGACGAACTTCGAAGCGGACGTATTCTGACAGATCTCGGTGCAGAGCTGGGTCGAGTAGATATTTCCGGCGTGCTTGTTCGGGTTGAGGCGGTTCACCGTGTCGCGGAAGAAGACGTACGGCATGCCGGTTTCGACAGTCGTCTTGAGGAATTTCTTGAAGATTTCCTTTGCACTCGCGGATTTCTTCATCGTGAGCCGATCGTCTTTCTCGAGTTCGAGGTAGAATGCCTCGAATTCTTCACCAAAGTGGTCCTGGAGGCTCTTGCCGTAGAGGCTCTTTACCTCATGTGGGTCGAAGAGGGTCCAGTTTTCATCCGCCTGGAGGCGCTTCATGAAGAGGTCGGGAATCGAGACGGCCGGAAAGATATCGAACGCCTTGGAGCGAATGTCGCCAGTCTCCGTCTGGAGGTCGAGGAAGTCATAGATGTCGAGGTGCCAGATGTCGAGCGTCACCGAAATGGCGCCGAGACGGCTCCCGAGTTGATTGACCGCGATCGCCGTGTCGTTGATCACTTTGATCCACGGGTTTACGCCGCCGCTCATCCCCTTCACGCCGCGGATCGCACTGCCTCGCGCGCGGATATTGCCGAGATAGACGCCGACGCCGCCGCCAAACTTCGAAATTTGGGCCATGTTTTCGACGGCGTGGTAGATGCCGCGGAGATCGTCATCGACGTTAATCTTGAAACAGCTCGAGAGCTGGTGATAGTTCGTCCGGGCATTGAGGAGCGTCGGGGTGGGGAGTGAGATGCGCTGCTTTGAGCAGTGCTCGTAGATCTTGAGCGCCAAGGCGAGCCGGTTCTCTTTCTTCTCCGGTACGGCGAGGAAGAGCGCGACCGACATGTACATCTCTTGCGGGAGTTCGCGCACGATCTTGTTCGGGTTCAAGAGATAGCGCTTGATGAAAGAAACGATTGTCGTGTACTCGTAACTCTCATCTGTTTCCTTGGAAAGATACTTACCGGCTTCGAGGATGTCGGCCTCGGAGTAGTAATCATAGAACTCCTTATAGTAGAGTCCCTTCGCGATATAGTCGTCGAAGTGAGCCTTGTAGGAAGCGGGAGAATAGATGTCTTTCTGATCGATACCACGATTCTTGATCGCCTTCTTGTAGAGACCGCCGAGGAGGATGCGCGCCGCGATGTTCTGCCACGCGATGTTCTCGACCGTCACGAGATCGACGCAGGTCTTTACGAGAAGCGCCTCGATATCGGACGTCTTGATGTCATCGACGAGGTTCTTCTTGAACGAATCCATGAGGTCCTCGAAATGGCAGGTTTCCTCGAAGCCCTTGGAAGCGCGGTCGAACACGACGCGCAGCTTGTTCACGTCAAAGCGCTCCTTTGAGCCGTCGGCCTTGGTAACTTTCAGCGTCTTTTCCTCAAACTCTCGGACCAGCCGTTCATGCCGCTCCGCCCGCTCCTTCCGCCGTTCTTCTCGGTAGATGATGTAGCTCTTCGCGAGGTCGAAATAGTTCGCTTTCACGAGTTCACGCTCGACGATGTCCTGGATGTCTTCGACGGTCGGAATGCGGTTCACGAAGATCTCGCCATAGATATTGTTGAGATCCTTTACGACTTCGTCAGTGACAGCCGGGATGAAGGATTTGTCAGTCATCCCGATCGCGTCGCAGGCGAGCTCGATCGCCCGCTCGATGCGCTTTCGATCGAACGGGATGATTTCTCCATCGCGGCGGCGGATTTTCTCTACGGTCATAAGCTTTTGTGTTGCGGAGTGAGGGTGGTTAGGAGGGGCGGATTGCTGTAAGAAGGGTGATTAGTCGGCGAGGCGTTCTTCGGCTACTTTCCAATCGATCGCCTTCATGAAGGCGGCGATGTAGTCGGCACGCCGGAGGCCGTAGTCGATCATAAAGGCGTGTTCAAAGACATCCATGACGAGAAGCGGTTTCGTTCCGACGAGGTGGCCGAGATCATGCTCGTTCACCCAGACGTTGTAGAGCTTCCCGGTCTCGGCATCGTGCGCAAGCACAACCCAGCCAATGCCGCGCATTGCGCCAGTCGCGACAAAGTTCTTTTCCCAGTTCTCGAGGCTACCGTAAGCAGTAACGAGTTTTTCCTTGAGTGTTCCATCCGCGAGCGGCGCTGCTTCTTTCGTCATGTTGCCGAAGTAGAGTTCGTGCATTCGCATCCCGTTCCACTCCCAGCCGAACCGCCGCTTGAATTCGGCGAAGTCCGGTGTTGAGAACTCCCCTTTTTCGGCGAGCGCCTTCAGTTTGTCTGAGAGTGCGTTCGTGTTCTTCACGTATCCTTCGTAGAGCGTGAAGTGGTTAGTGAGGAGCGTATCGGAGAATCCGGCGAGTCCGAGAAGGTGCGAGTAGTTTTTTGCGCTGTAGGCCATAGGGTTGATTATTTTTCGTCAGAGTCTTTGCTTCACTCGCGCGCGAGCCTCTCATGTGCTTGTCATGTACTCCCTCGCGTTTTCATCAAAGACCCTGACGTAAGTTGTTGTTTGGAGGTTAGATCTTGCCGACGAGATCGATACCGGGTTTCAGGGTCTTCCCGCCCTTTTTCCAGTTCGCGGGGCAGACTTCGCCGCCGTGCTCGCGGACGAAGATCGCCGCTTCGAGTTTCCGGAGGAGTTCATCAGCGCTGCGACCAACATTGTTCGCGTGGACCTCATACGCCTGGAGTGTGCCGTCTGGATCGATCACGAATGAGCCGCGGAGCGCGAGTCCTTTGTCTTCGCCTTCGTGGATGAGCACGCCAAATGCGTCCGAGATATCCCCGGATGGATCGGCGACCATCGGATACTCGAGCGTCTTGATCGCTGGAGAATGATCATGCCATGCCTTGTGCGTGAACTTTGTGTCGGTCGAGACCGAAAGCACTTCCGCACCGAGTTCTTGGAATTTCTTGTAGTTTTTCTGCATCTCTTCGAGTTCGGTCGGGCAGATGAAAGTGAAATCAGCCGGGTAGAAGAACACGACCGTCCACTTGCCGCGGAAATCCGAGAAGTGTGCCTTGTGGAATGACTCATTCTGAAAGTAGTCGAACTCAAGGTCGGGGACCTTGCTGCCGATCATCGGAAAGTATTCCGGCATGTCGGACGATTGATTATTGTCGCAGCACCCTCCTCCGCAGCAGCCGTCTTGCTGGTACATAAAGTTGAGAAAAAATGGGTTAAAAATGTGTTTTGCGACCTCAAAATTCGAGAGACGCTCCACCATGATAGAGATGTCAAATAGGGGTGTCAAATAACCCCCAAATTACGCGAGAAATCGGGTCGGAAGTGACGCTAAAACAGATATAAGTACAACCTATAGTATTTATTGGTAAATATGAAATACAAGTATCATTGACAGCAAGGGATTCAGATGGCATGCTGACGACTCGCGTTTCAGTATAATTCGTGGACAACTGTCCGGGGGCAATACGCGCTCGCACGGAGTAATCTACAGGAGGCATCCTATGGGGAAGTGGAAACAGATCTTCGTAAAGGAGAAACACAACGGGCAGCGGCTCGATCTTTTCCTCATGGAATCGTTTGATGGGGTGACTCGCTCGTCTGTTCAGGCAGGAATCGATGCGGGCGTGGTTCGAATCGATGGTAAGTCGAGTGTGCGGCCGAGCCTACGTCTTCGACCGGGCATGCTGGTTGAAGTCATGCCCACACAGTTCTCAGCAGGGGCTGTTCAGAAGCCCGAGAAGGCCTCGATAGCCTCAGCCTCCCCGAAGCCATCCGTCATTGCCGAGGAAGAATCATTTCTTGTCCTATATAAACCAGCCGGTATTGCGATGCATCCGGCTGGAAATTCAAGGCAAAAAACGGTTTCTGACTGGATATCCACCACTTATCCACAGATTCTGGGGATTGGGGAAGATAAAAAGCGTCCTGGCATGGTTCACCGCCTCGACAAAGACACATCGGGCCTCGTCCTGATTGCCAAGTCAAATACGGCCTTTAAGGGTTTGAAACGGCTTTTTCAAGAGCGGAAGATTCAAAAGACATATTTTGCCCTGGTGTATGGCAATTTGTCTGCGGCGAGCGGCCAAGTTGATCTCCCGATCGGTAGGGTGAAGGGCGAGAAAAAGCGGGCCGTGCCGGCTGGGAAGCGGGAATTTGGCGGCGAACTCCGGGAAGCGAGCACGGAATACGCGTTACACACACGTTATACAGGGTATGATTTCCTCTCTGTTAAGCCAAAAACTGGAAGAACGCACCAGATTCGTGTCCACTTGTCCGCAATTGGCCACCCGATCGTTGGCGACCGACTGTATCGTTTCAAAGAGCACCGCCATGATCCCTTGAAGCCGCCGTTTCACCTCCTCCACGCCGGCGAGCTCCGTTTCCAGCTCGGCAAGCAGAAATACCGCTATACGGTGCCGCTCCCGCGCTATTTTGCGGATACCCTGAAAATGCTTGACGCCGAAGCCGGAAGGGGCTATGATTGGAGCGCTTGAGTAAGCCTTTCTCGTGCTTGATTGGAGGCTTACTTTTTATTACTATATCTCTACCGGAGACCGTTTCCGGAGCCAAGAATTGCTATGAACCAGAAACTCGTCGAATTCAATAAGAATCTTCGTTCTACCCGGACCGATCTCCCCGAGCTTCAGGCCGGAGACGTGGTGAAGGTGCGTCGCAAGATCAAAGAAGGCGACAAAACCCGCGTCCAGATGTTCCAGGGCATGGTCATTGCGATCAAAGGTGGCCAGAGCTCGAGCCTGATGGTGACGATCCGCAAGGTCTCGTCTGGAATCGGCGTCGAAATCGTTTTCCCGCTCCTCTCGTCTCAGGTGGAGTCGATTGAGCTCGTGAAGCGGACCAAGGCCCGTCGTGGTAAACTGTATTTCGTCCGCACGAAGTCGGCCAAGACAATCGGCAAGAAGCTCAAAGAGGTTCCGTTCGAGATCGGTCACGCCGGCAAGGATGTGCAGGATGTCGTGAAGGAAGTCGCAGCTGCCGCCAAGGCTGAGGCGAAAGAGGCCGTAGCGGAGGAGGCAAAGTCAGAGTAACGGTGCGGTTCCCGTGCCATATGCCCAGGTGGCGGAATTGGTATACGCGCTAGCTTGAGGTGCTAGTTCCCGCAAGGGATTGGAGGTTCGAGTCCTCTCTTGGGCACAAAAATGAAGGGGGCCCTCAAAAGCCCTTTTTATTTTGGTAGACTGGGTGTACGGGCAGTTAGCTCAGTTGGTTAGAGCACCTCGTTTACACCGAGGGGGTCAGAGGTTCGAGTCCTCTACTGCCCACAGCAAGAGAGTCAGCGGAGAATTGCTTTTTTCGGTAGTTCCAGGATAATAGGATATGTTTCGCCGGGGTAGCTCAGTGGTAGAGCGAAGGACTGAAAATCCTTGCGTCG